>CANFHM010000006.1 GCA_947446975.1 Microthrixaceae bacterium | reverse complement strand
GGCCTCGGGAGGGCAGGGGTGAAGGTGCTGTCGTCCACCGATGCTCCGGTGCTGATCCTCGTGAGCTGCGACCCCGCCGCCGCCGGTCGCGACGCCGCTCTGCTCGGCTCGAGCGGATACCGGGCGGTGCGGTCGGTCCTCGTCGACCTCTTCCCGCACACCCATCACACCGAGCTGGTCACGAGGTTCGAACTGGTCCGTGGCTGACCGACAGCCTGCTCCCTATTGTTGATCGAGTTGGTCGGGATTAGGATCGTTCCATGGCATCCACGACCGCACCAGCGCCGATCGATCCCCGGGGTCCTCGTACCAATCAGGCGGTGCTCGCATGCGCGATGGTGCTCGGGTTCCTCCTCGGTGCCCGGTGGGTGGCGCCGGTGTTCGCCATCGTGCTCGGCCTGGGCGCGGTGTTCGGCTCGTCCTACGGACCGGTGCTCCGGTTCTTCCAGGTGGTCATCAAGCCCCGGCTCGCCCCTCCCGCCGAACTCGAGGACCCTCGACCGCCCCGCTTCGCCGCTGCCGTCGGGGTCATCTTCCTCACGGCCGCCTCGCTGGCCTTCGCCGCAGGATCCGATGCGCTCGGCTGGACGCTCGCTCTCATCGTCGCCGCGCTCGCCGCTCTCGCCGCCATCTCGGGGATCTGCGTCGGCTGCGAGATGTACGTGCTGCTGATCCGTCTCCGGGGCGGCGTCCGTGTCGTCACGATCGATCGCTCGACCGGCCACGGTGCCACGGCCCGCGACATCCATCACGGCGGCGATCTCACCGTTCCGGCCGAGTTCCGCACCGGTTCGGCGACCTGGCTGGTGTTCACCATCGAGTACTGCGCCGTGTGCCCGAGGATCGTCGACGAGATCCGGGCCCGGCGGCCCGATGATGTCGTGCAGGTTCTCGATGTCGCCGACCACACGGAGCTCGCCGCGACCCACCGTGTGCGGCGGGCTCCCACGGTGCTGCGGGCCGATCCCGACGGACTCGTCCTCGCCCGACTTTCGGGTGCCGACGCCGTCCTCGCCGAACTCGACCTCCTCGGCCTCGGCACCAGCCAGCCGGCCTGACCCCCGGCGGTCGACGGCCTGCGGCAGCACTCGTCACTCTCGATCAAGGAGATCCCATGCTCGCTGTTCGTGCGATCGGTTCCGATGCGGACGATCCGCTGTCGGTGCTCGAGGTCGGCGAGGTCGCCGAACCGGTGGTTCCTGACGGGTGGGCGCTCGTCACCGTGCGTGCCGCTGCGCTCAACCATCACGATCTGTGGAGTCTCAAGGGGGTCGGGCTGCGGCCGGAACGACTCCCGATGATCCTCGGCTGCGACGCCGCAGGCGTGGACGAGACCGGTGCGGAGGTCATCGTGCATGCGGTCATCGCTGATCCCGACGTCGGCGACGGAGACGAGACCCTCGATCCGAACCGCACGCTGCTCTCCGAACTCCATCCCGGCACGCTGGCCGAGCGGGTGGCCGTTCCCCGTCGCAATCTGCTGCCGAAGCCGGCCTCGCTCAGTTTCGAACAGGCCGCATGCCTGCCGACGGCCTGGCTCACCGCGTATCGGATGCTCTTCACGAAGGCGGCCCTGCGCCCGGGTGACACGGTGCTCGTGCAGGGAGCGGGTGGGGGAGTGGCCACGGCGCTCATCATGCTGGCCCGCAGCGCCGGGCTCCGCGTGTGGGCCACCAGTCGGTCGGAGGCCAAGCGCGCCGGCGCGCTCGCCCTCGGCGCCCATGCCGTGTTCGCCACCGGTGAACGACTGCCCGCTCGTGTCGACGCCGTGATGGAGACCGTCGGACGGGCCACCTGGGAGCATTCGATCCGGTCGTTGCGGCCGGGCGGCATGGTCGTGGTGTCCGGAGCAACCACCGGTGATGACCCCTCGGCGGATCTCACGCAGGTGTTCTTCCTGCAGCGGTCCGTGATCGGATCCACCATGGGCACCCGCGGAGAACTGCAGCGACTCCTCTCGTTCTGCGATGCATCAGGAGTGCGGCCCGTCATCGATTCGGTCCTTCCTCTCCACGACGCGCGCATCGGATTCGAACAGCTGCATCGAGGTGATGTCGTCGGGAAGATCGTGATCACCATGTCGTGAGCATCGTGTCGTGATGATGCGATGTGACCGATATTTCCTCGTTTCTTCGATGGATTGCCGCGATCCTCGGCGCGCGATGCGCGACGCTCTTGCACCGGTCACGTCGAGGTCGCTCTTCCGGCGACCGTCCGGAAACCAAGGAGAATGTTGTGAACAAACGAGAACTGGCCGCTGAACTCGCAGAGCGGCTCGAGATCGACAAGAAGCAGTCGCTCGCCTTCATCGATGAGCTGCTGAGCACGATCACCGACACCGTCGCCGGTGGTGAGCCCGTCATCCTGAGTGGATTCGCGAAGTTCGTCCGCGTGCAGCGCGGCCCGCGTCTCGCCCGCAACCCGCAGACCGGCGCCACCGTCAAGGTCCCGGCGAAGAAGGCCGCTCGCATCACCGCGCTCAAGGGCTTCAAGGACGCCGTGATCGCCGGGAAGCCCGCCAAGAAGGCTCCGGCCAAGAAGGCTGCTCCCGCCAAGAAGGCCGCTCCGGCGAAGAAGGCTGCTCCCGCCAAGAAGGCTGCACCGGTGAAGAAGGCTGCTCCCGCCAAGAAGGCCGCACCGGCCAAGAAGGCTCCCGCCAAGAAGGCACCCGCCAAGAAGGCCGCAGCCAAGCGCTGATCCTGCGTCCGACCGGCCGGTCCATGTCGCACGAAGCGACTGGGCCGGCCGTTGCGCGTCCGGGCGGTGGTCGGTGCGGTGTCGCTGCCGTCGGGCAGTTGGTCGGCAGGAACGAAAGAGCCGGGACCATGATGGTCCCGGCTCATCTGTACGCCCCCTGGGACTTGAACCCAGAACCTGCGGATTAAGAGTCCGACGCTCTGCCAATTGAGCTAGAGGCGCTTGCGGTGAAGATGGTACTCCGAACTGCGACCACCGCTGATCGGTGGTCCCTCGATTCTCACCGAGGGACCACCTCTCACAGTGGGGTGGCTGAGGGGACTTGAACCCCCGACATCCAGGATCACAACCTGGCGCTCTAACCGGGCTGAGCTACAGCCACCATGGAGTCGACAGCATAGGACACCCCAAGGGGAGGCTCGCCACACGGTCGGGTCCCTCGGGCGGCGGGGTCGTCGGTGGAGTCCGCGGGCGTCCGGGCTTCCCCCTACGCTGAGCAGCCTGCCTCTGTAGCTCAATTGGATAGAGCAGCCGGTTTCTACCCGGCAGGTTCCGGGTTCGATTCCTGGCGGGGGCGCTCGTCGCGGCGCACCATCTCCGGATGTGGGTCGCCAGTCGGTCATCGGTCCTGCCGATGACGGAGGCACGATGTTCGTCCAGCCCGCATCCTCCGTGCTCGTCCGCTGCGTGGCACCACCGTCATGACCCGGGGTCGGTGAGCGTCATGTCGGTGCAGACCCCGCCGGGTTCGTCCGTCTTCAGTCCCGGTGTCCGGCTCCTCACGGTCGGCATGGTGCTGATCGTCACCCTCGTGGCCTTCGAGTCGATGGCGGTCGCCACCGTGATGCCGTTGGTCGAGGATGACCTCGGCGATCTCTGGCTCTACGGCTGGGTGTTCACCGCCTTCTTCCTCGGGAATCTCGTCGGTGCGGTCATCGCCGGGAGCGCCGCCGACCGCATGCGGCCCGCCATCCCCTTCGCCGGCGGACTCCTGCTGTTCTCCGTGGGACTCATCATCGGTGGTGCCGCCGGATCGATGGGGATCCTCGTCGCCGGTCGCGTGCTGCAGGGGCTGGGGGCGGGGGCCATGCCTGCGATCTCCTATGTCTGCATCGGTCGCGGCTATCGACCGGAATCCCGCGCCCGGATGTTCGCCCTGATGTCGAGCGCGTGGGTCGTCCCGTCCGTCGCCGGTCCGGCGCTCGCCGGCGTGATCGGGGCGACGGTCGGCTGGCGCTGGGTGTTCCTCGGCCTGCTGCCGCTGTGCGGGATCATCGGACTCATCGCACTGCTCGGCGTGCGCACGATCGGTGCGTCCGAGGAGGCCGCCGCTCCCTCGAACGTGATGCTGGCCGTCCAGGTGGCCATCGGCGCCGGTCTGGTCCTCGCCGGACTCCAGACCAGTGCACCGCTGATCGCCATCCCGGTGCTGCTGCTGGGACTGGTCGTCCTCGTCCCTGCGTTCCGTCGGCTCACACCGGAGGGCACGCTCCGGGCCCGTCCCGGGTTGGCGGCCACGGTCCTGGTGCGCGGCCTGCTCGGGTTCGCGTTCTTCGCCGCCGACGCCTATGTGCCCTTCGCCATCACGACGGTCCGGGGGCTCTCCGCCACGATCGGTGGTCTGGCGCTCACCGCGGCCACCTTCACCTGGACCATCGCCTCGTGGCTGCAGGCCCGCTGGGTGGATCGGGTGGGTCCCCGCCGACTCGTCATGAGCGGCCTGGTCGTCATCGCTGCGGGTTCGGTGTCGATGCTCGCCGTGCTGGTCCCGTCGATCCCGGCGTGGATCGGCCTGGGGAGCTGGGCGATCGGCGGATTCGGCATCGGCCTCGCGTTCGCACCGCTCTCACTGGTCACGCTCGCCGTCGCTGCGAAGGGGGAGGAGGGTCGGGCCACCGCCGGACTCCAGCTCAGCGACATGCTCGGAACGGCGCTCGGCACCGGAGTCGCCGGTGCGGTGCTCACCATCGCCGTGCGCAGTGTCGATTCCGAGACCATCGGTCTGGTGGCCGTGTTCACGATCGCAACAGCGGTCGCGCTGGCGGGCGCACGGCTGGCCCGGGGTGTTCCCGCCCGGATCCACCACACATGAGAGCGACCCGCTGGAGTCGTGCGAGAATCGGGCGATGAAGCTCGCTCTCGGTCTCGACCTCTATCGGGGGGCCACCCTCGAGATGCCCGTTGCCCAGGTGCAGCTGGCCGAATCGCTCGGATTCCACTCCGTCTGGACCGCCGAGGCCTACGGCTCCGACGCCCTCTCACCGCTGGCCTATCTCGCCGCCGTCACCTCGCGGATCAAGCTCGGCACCGGAGTGGTCCAGATCGCCGCCCGCACCCCGGCGGCCACCGCGATGCACGCACTCACAATCGATGCCATGGCCGGTGGGGGTCGCGTGATCATCGGTCTCGGTGTCTCCGGACCGCAGATCGTCGAGGGTTGGTACGGCCAGCCCTGGGGCAACCCCAACCAGCGTCTGCGCGAATACATCGCGATCATGCGCAAGGTCTTCGATCGCGAGCCACTCACCAACGAGGGCCCTGAGTTCCCACTGCCCTATGCCGGTCCCGGGGCGGTCGGGCAGGGCAAGCCGCTGCGTTCGATCCTCCATCCGGTCGGTCGGGTCGAGCTCTGGCTGGCCGCCGGAGGTCCGCTCAACACCGCGCTCAGCGCCGAGATCGCCGACGGCATGCTCCCGATGGGCTGGGGGGCCGACGGTCCCTCGGTGTACGGGCCCTCGCTCGAGAAGGGTTTCTCCCGACGTGGCGGGCAGCCAGAGGACTTCGAGATCTTCGGCGGGGTCACCGTCGAGATCACCGATGATGTCCGTGGCGCGCTCGACGCCAAGAAACCGCTCACGGCGATGTATGTCGGCGGCATGGGTTCGGCCACGCACAACTACCACCGTGAGGCCATGGCCCGGCGCGGATTCCCCGAGGCCGCCGAGCGCATCCACGAGCTGTGGCTGGCGGGACGTCGGGAGGAGGCCGTGGCCGCGGTGCCCGATGAGTACCTCGACGACGGGAACCTGATCGGCTCCGTCCAACGCATCCGCGATCGCTGGGACCCACTCACCCGGATGGGTCTCACCGGACTCATCGTCCGTGCCGAGGAGGACGCGGCGCTCGAGATCATCGCCGACCTCGCCGGAACCCGCGACACCACCGAGGAGCTCTCATGACCGACTTCGAGACGATCATCGTCGACCGCCCATCGCCGGGCGTGGCGCGCATCACACTCGATCGTGCCGACAAGCGCAACGCCATCTCCACCCGGATGCGCACCGAACTGCTCGCCGCGCTCGAGGCCCACGATCTCGATGACGCGGTGCGCGTCACGATCCTGCGCGGCTCGGGCGCCTGCTTCTCCGCCGGCTACGACCTCGGCGGCGATCTCATGTCGGAGCCGCCGTTCCACACCGCCCCGGGAGATGGCGCGTGGGCCCGTCAGGTCACGCAGAACTGGTTCTCGTTCTGGGACATGGCCAAGCCGATCATCGCCCAGGTCCATGGCTACGCGATCGCCGGCGCCACCGAACTCGCCCAGGCCTGCGATCTCGTGTACGTCGCTGATGACGCACGGATCAGCTACCCGATCGTCCGGGTCGCATCCCCGCCGGACTGGCAGTACCACGCCCCGCTGCTCGGCATGCGTCGAGCCATGGAGATCATGCTCACCGGTGGGGAGATGCTCGGCCCGGAGGCCGTCACCATCGGTTGGGCCAACCGCTCGTTCCCCGCCGACATCCTCGACGACGAGGTGCTCGCCGTGGCCGAGACCATCGCCGGAACGGCGAGTGATCTCATGGCCATCAACAAGCGTCTCGTGCATCGACAGGCCGAGATCCTCGGGGTCCGCTCCGCGATCCGCGCCGGTTCGGAGTTCCAGGCACTCGCCGGTCATCAGGCCTCTGTCGAGTCCTTCCGGGCCGACCCCCTCGCCACCATGAAGGCCCACAACGCCGCTGATGCCGCACGACGTGAGGCCCGCGACGAGCGCGCCCGACGACAGACCGAGTCGTGACCGACGCCCCTGATCCGTCCGTCGTCGGCCAGTCCGTCGTCGGCCAGGCGAGCGACGGCCGGTCCGGCGTCGTTCCGTCGATCTCGAACCGGCGGGTCATCATCGTGTTCTTCGGGATCCTGCTCGGGGCCACCCTCTCCGGACTCGACGCCTCGATCGTCGCCACCGCAGCGCCCACGATCATCGGTGACCTCGGTGATGTCTCGCTGCTCCCATGGCTGACCACGAGCTACCTGGTGGCGCAGGTCGCGGTCATGGCCCTGTTCGGCAAGCTGGGGGACATCCACGGGCGACGACGGATGTTCGCCATCGCCATCTCGATCTTCCTCCTCGCCTCGGTGCTGTGCGGTGGCGCCCAGTCCATGACGATGCTGGTGGTGTTCCGGATGGTCCAGGGCGTCGGCGCCGGAGGCATCACGGGGATCGCCATGGCACTCGTGGCTGATCTGGTCCCCGGTGATCGACTCGGTCGGTATCTCGGATACACCGGTCTCGTCTTCGCCGGAACCAGTGTGATCGGCCCGTTCGTGGGTGGCTTCTTCGTCGATCACTTCTCCTGGCGGTTCGCGTTCTTCGTCAACGTCCCCAGTGGGCTCGTGTGTCTGGCGCTCATCGCCACCACACCCATCCGCGGCGTGCTGGTCCGCCATCGCGTCGACTACGCCGGCGCCATCATGCTGGCGCTGAGCACATCGAGCCTGCTGCTGGCGCTCAGCGGTCGGGGCACCGATTCCTCCTGGACCTCACCGAAGTTCGTGCTGCTGATGTCGGCGGCGGTGCTGCTCGGCGGCGGCTTCATCTGGTGGGAGGCACGAGCCCCGGAGCCACTGCTGCCGCTGCGCATCCTCCGAGGTCGGGTCACATCACTCGCCACGCTCGCCAACCTCATCTCGGGGGTCGCCTTCACCTGCGGGATCATCTATCCGCCGCTGTTCTTCCAGGCCGTGGCCGGATCCAACGCCCAGAACTCCGGGCTCCTGCTGGCGCCGTTCGCGCTCACCTGCGCCGCCTCGACACTGCTCGCCGGACAGTTCGCCGATCGATTCGGCGGGCACAAGATCATCCCGCTGTTCGGCATGATCTGTGAGACCGCCGGGTTCGCCCTGCTCGGAACCATCACCGTGCACACCTCGGCGTCCACGGTCATGGCCTACGGGATGCTCGCCGGTCTCGGTGTCGGGTGCGTGATGCAGACCCTGCTCTATGTGGTGCAGCGCTTCGCCCGACCCAGCGATATGGGGGTCACCACCTCGACCGTGATGCTGGCGCGGGTCACGGGAAGCTCACTCGGGGTCGCCGTGCTGGGCAGCGTGTTCACGTCGACGCTGATCGCCGAGGTGCACCGGCGGGTGCCCGGCTTCGCCATCGCCGACATCCAGGGGACACCCGGCAAGGTGGCGGGTCTGGCCAGCGAGGTGCGGGTCCAGATCCAGGAATCCTTCGCCATCGGTCTGAGCACGGCGTTCCGGGTGGCGGTGCCGATCATGATCCTCGGGGTGATCGTCGTGGCGCTCATCCCCGCTCGTCAGGTGCGCGAACGACTGGCCACTGCTGCGGCCGAGGTCCCGCTCGCCGACACCATCGCCCACGGCGCCTAGACGCCTCGGCGGATGGTGCACGGCGCCGCTCGATGGACGCTGCAGCGCACGTCGCCGCAGGGTTGTTCCTGCCGTGGGGTGAGTCTCAGGCGACGGGGCGGTCGCCCATGATGCTGGCCCGCTCCATGACACGTCGCTGGGGCCAGTAGTCGCTCGAGGCGTAGTGCTGCGCGCCGCGGTTGTCCCAGAAGGCGATGGAGTCATCGCGCCAGCTGAAACGGACCTGATACTCGACGGTCTCGGCCTGGTAGCAGAGCAGATCGAGCAGTTCGGCGGACTCCTCCGGACTGAGGCCGACGATATGGGAGGTGAAGACCCGGTTGACGTAGAGATACTTCCGTCCGGTGCCGGCATGGGTGACCACCACCGGATGCTCGGCCATGGGGTACAGCTCGCGCATCTCGTCCATCCGCTCCGGCGGGACCTGCGCCCCGAAGGCACGGAGGAAGTCGTGCATCGCGGTGAGGCCCTCGATCCTCTCCTTCACCTCGTCGCTCAGACCCTCATAGGCCGCGTACATGTCGCAGAAGAGGGTGTCGCCGCCCACCGGTGGCACCTCGATGGCGTGGAGGACCGCTCCCATCGAGGGGGTCTCGCGCCAGGTGACATCGTGATGCCACAGGTTCTCGTAGCCCCCGGTCTCGGCGGACTTCTCGAAGCGGACGAGCTCGGGTCGACCGGTGTTCGAGGGGATGAACGGATGGATCTCGAGCGGGCCGAATCGAGCGGCGAAGGCCACATGCTGGTCGGGATCGAGCGGTTGATCACGGAAGAAGATCACCTTGAACTCGAACAGGGCCCGGCGGATCTCCTCGATGACCTCGTCGTCGAGCTCATCGCGGAGATCGAGCCCGTGCAGTTCGGCGCCGATGGTGGAACCGAGCTGTCGGACCGTGAACGACTTCCACTCGAGGTTCATCAGTCGCTCACGTTCAGCGGCCAGATGGGTGACCGGACCGACGTTGATCATCGAGTCACCCAGGCTGTGACGCCGAGCGCCGAGTCGCTGTCCGGGATCCTTCGTGGCGAGCACCTCGCTGCGGGCGTCGGTGTCGTCACGGTCGATCGCCGTGCTGGTGTCAGTCGTGGTCATGGGATCCCCCTCATCCGGAACGCTGTCGACAACCGTAGCCCCGAGGTCATCGCTGCAGCGGTCGCATCGGATCCCGACCTCGTCCTGCGCCGTCCACCTCCGGGTTCCTCGACCGAGTTGGAAGCACGCGGGAGTCCGGATCTCCACGGTCCACACACAGCACGGGGGCGGTACTGTCACACCATGTCTCGTGCGTGGGTGCGTCGACCGCTGACGGTCGGAGGAGTGGCGCTCGCCGCGCTGCTGCTGCTGGTTCTGAGCCCCGTGTGGTTCATCGTGGCGAGTGTCCTGGATCTCGTGACGGGACGGCGCAGGCTTCCCACCACACGACTGCTGGCGTTCGCGCTGCTGTGGACCTGGCTCGAGATGTGCGGGGTCGTTGCCAGTGTCGTGCTGTGGTCCATCGGCCGGTCCCGCGATCAGCGGGCCAACTACGCACTCCAGCGATGGTGGGCGGCGCGCCTCATCGGCTCGCTTCGTCGATCCTGCGGATTCGCGATCGAGGTCCGTGGGGCGGATGCACTCGGCGACGCCCCCCTCGTGGTGCTCGGTCGGCATGCCAGTCTCGGTGATGCACTCGTCAGCGCATGGGCGCTCGGCTCCCACGCCGGACGCCTCCCTCGCTATGTGCTGAAGAAGGAGCTCTCCCTCGACCCCTGTCTCGACATCGTCGGTCGCCGACTCCCGAATTACTTCGTCGACCGGTCGAGCGCAGCAGTGAGCAGGGAGCTCGACGGGATCGCCGCGCTGGCCACCGAGCTCGGAACTGACGACGTGGCGGTCATCTTCCCCGAGGGGACCCGGGCCAATGACCGCAAGCGGACGAGCTCCATCGAGCGGATGCGGGATCGCGACCCGGCCCGGGCCCAGCAGATGTCAGCCCTGCAGCACCTGCTGCCGCCGAAACCGGCCGGTGCCAGAGCGCTGGTCGAGGCAGCAGTCGGCGCCGATGTGGCGCTGATGTGGCATATCGGATTCGACGGACTCGACACCTTCGGTCGGATCCGCCGCCGCCTCGCCGCCGGGGCTCCGCATGCCGAGGTGGTCTTCGAACTGCATCCACGGGCGACTGTGCCCGAGGGCGAGGCCTTCGTCTCCTGGCTCGATGAGCGCTGGCTCGACCTCGATCGCAAGGTGGCGGCGGCGATGAGTCGACGACAGGGGCGTCATTCCCCGAGCTGACGGATCCGCAGCGCCCGATCATCGGCGTTGCGGCAGGTGCCGGTGGCGAGATCGAAGCGCCATCCGTGCAGGGTGCACACCAGATCATCACCGGAGACCTCTCCGAACACGGCGAGATCGGCGCCACGATGCGGGCAGGTGCGCTGCATCTCGTAGCCGTCGATGACGATGGTCTCGTCGGCGATGCCACCCCGGTCCGGTGACAGCTTCCGCAGTGCCTCGGCCTCGGTCCTCACCATGCGTTCCTCGGAGAGCGACTTGAAGAAGTTGTAGACGTATTCGTTGAACGGCCCCTCGCGCCAGGCTCTGAACCGGCAGGACAGGAACAGGGCGTTGCTCCAGTCGTGGGCACGCGCCGCCACCACGGTCTCGACGAGCTCCCGCCGGATCTCGAAGCGGAAGGCGTGGGGCTCGTCCTGCCATTCCCTGACCTCACGGGCGGGGAAGTCGAGGAGGATGTCGAGGTCGCCGAGACGCAGGAGGCAGTTCGCTCCGATCGCGTCGCACACCGTGGGCGCCGATCGCATCAGGGGCTCCCACCAGGCCGTGATCGTCGCGAGGAGATCGGTGGTGGGGGCGGACCAGGACGCCCGGTGCTGTTCGAGCCATGGGGTCCAGTCCGCCTGATAGTCGCGGAGGTAGTCGAGCTTGTCGGTGAAGATCCGGTCGATCTCCTCGGAGGTCATCGGATGATCGATGCGGATCCCGCCATCGGCGAGGGTGATGGTCGTGCCCGGAACGACGAGGATCCCGTCATGGCCATCGGCGGCGAGCGCCGCGAGGAACCGGGGCTGATCGGTGAAGATCGTGGCTTCATCACCGGTGATGAGGTTGAAGCCGAAGAGTTCGGGATCGAGGAAGCAGGGAGGGCCGGCGCTCGGCACCACGGCACGGGCGTCGATCGCCTCGACATAGCGCAGTGCGCGGGTGGTCTGGCTCTCGACCTTGGCGGCGATGAGTTCCCGCAGCCGATCGGGTGACTCCTCATAGACCATCGGATACCAGATCGCCCCGCTGTACTGGAGCCAGTGGAGGTCGACGGGGCCGTGGCGTCGGAGGGCATCGAGATCGTTGGTCCGGCAGTCGTTCTGGTTGACGACCCGGCTGACCCCATCGCTCACCACCAGCGCCGAGTCACCGCCGGGGCCATCGGTGATGCTGGTCTCGGTGTGGATCGCGATGGTGAGTCCGTCGTGGAGGCGCAGTTCCTCGCGATCGGTCGTGCAGATGAACCGGTGGAACCCCAGTGATCGCAGGGTCCGTTCGAGCTCGCCGGTGGGGAAGCCCGGCAGCAGGACGGTGGTGTCCTTGTCCATGTGCTCGACGAGCCAGCGCTCATCGAGATGATCGGCATGGATATGGGAGATGTAGAGGTAATCCGGGTGGCACACCTTTGCCAGCAGGTCCGGATCCAGCCGGTCGTTGCGGGGGAACACGAACCAGGATCCGAGGAACTGGGGGAGGAACCATGGATCGCAGGTGATCGACCCGCCGGCGGTCTCGATCAGCATGCCGGCATGGCCCAGGGATGTCACTCGCACGGGGCGAGGCTAGCGAGGTGGCGGGCTGGACATCATCCATCAGGCCGGTGGCATGCGGCACCATGTCGGAGTGACCACCGGGGATGTCGTGTCGTTCTGTCGTGTCTGCAATGCGATGTGCGGCATCATCGTCAGCGTCTCCGAGGATCGGATCCTGCAGGTCCGCGGTGATGATCAGCATCCGCTGTCGCGGGGGTACACCTGCCCGAAGGGTCGGGCGCTCGGCGAGTTCCATCATCACCCCGCACGGCTCGATGGCCACCGGCGGCGCATCGCGGATGCCGGGGGAGCCTCCTCCACGGAGCCGGTGGGCGGGGAGGATCTCATCGACGAACTCACCGACCTCGTCGGCACGACGATCGCCCGACACGGCCCGGATTCGGTCGGCATGTATCTCGCCTCCGGTTCGGCGTTCGACACGAACGGTCGTCGTGCCGCCGAGCGGTTCCTGTCGCGGATCGGTTCGCGACAGAAGTACACCGCCACCACCATCGACACGCCCTGCAAACCGCTGGTCGCCGAACTCATGGGTGGTTGGTCGGGTCTCACCCCGATCTGGGATCACGAGCAGTCGAGCCTGCTCCTGCTGTTCGGCAGCAACCCCGTGGTCTCGCACGGACATTCGAACGCCATCGCCGACCCTGTCCGTCGGCTGCGCGAATTCCGGGAGCGCGGCGGCTGTGTCGTCGTCGCCGATCCGCGGCGCACCGAGACCGCCGCGGCATCCGATCTGCACCTCCAGCTCCGACCGGGGACCGACGCCGCGGTCCTCGCCCATCTCGTGCGTGAACTCCTCGAGGAGCCGCAACGATGCGATGAGGTGCGTGCGCGAACAGATGGCCTGGATCAGGTCATCGCCGCAGTGGCCCCGTTCACCGCACCGGTCGTCGCCGGGATCACCGGTCTGGATCAGTCGGTCCTCGCCGAGCTCCTCGCGCTCATCGGTCGTTCCGGTCGGCTCAGTGCCCTGACCGGGACCGGCACCTCGATGTCGGGTCTGGCCAATTCCACCGAATGGCTCCTGTGGGTCCTGCACATCATCACCGACTCATCGGACCGCCCCGGCGGCATGTGGTTCAACCCGGGTCATCTCATGCAGTTCGACACCCGCTCGTGGAGTCCGTCGGACGGCCTGCCGGAACCGGGACCCCGGAGCCGCCCCGAACTGCCCCGGCGGTTCGGCGAGCATCCGTGCGCCGCACTCGCCGATGAGATCGAGGCGGGGGAGCTGCGGATCCTGTTCGTGGTCGGGGGGAATCCGGTCACGGCGCTCCCCGACACCGTCCGGACCACAGCGGCCCTGATGTCGCTCGATGCACTCGTCGTCCTCGATGTCGTCGACACCGAGACCACGGCATTGGCCAGCCATGTCGTGGCCACAACAGGGCAGCTCGAGCGGGCCGACCTTCCCTGGCTCCTCGACGTCTACCAGCTCGCAGTGGCCACCCAGTACACCCCGGCGGTCGTCGAGCCCGGCCCCGGACGCCTCAGCACATGGAGGTTCTTCGCCGAACTCGGCGCGGCGCTGGGTGTCGACGTGCTGCCACGAGGCATGCGTCCCGATGAGGCCGATGACGATGCGCTGCTCGACGAGATCCTCTCCCGCAGCCGATCCACACCGGCCGCCGTGCGTGCCGCCCGCCATGGCGAGGTCGTCAGTGGTGCCGTCCACGGCTGGGTCCACGATCGGGTGCTGCCCGGCGGCAGATGGCGACTCGCCCCGGCGCCGTTGGTCGAGCAGTTCGGCAGGGACCAGCAGACGCTGCTCGCAGGTGCCACCGACGCCGACCCGGATGATCCCCATGCGTTCGTGCTGATCCCGCAGCGGCGGCTGAGAACCATGAACTCTCAGCTGCGCGATGTCGCCGCCCCCGGTGGTCGACTCGAGGTTCCGGGTGCGGAACTCGCCGGAGACGACTGTGCTCGGCTCGGGATCTCCGACGGGGACACCGTCGTGATCTCCTCGGACCACGGTTCGATCACTGCGACCGTGCAGGTCTCCGCTCGCATGGAGCAGGGGTGTGTCGGGCTGCCCCATGGCTGGGCCTCGGCGGACGTGAGCCGCCTCACGAGCGCATCGGAGCAGGTGGATCCACTGACCGGGATGATCCTGCAGTCGGGACTGCCCGTGCGGATCGAACCCGCCTGAGAATGCGATGGAGCGGGTGACGGGAGTCGAACCCGCGTATCCGACTTGGAAGGACGGCGCTCTAGCCATTGAGCTACACCCGCAAGGTGTGCCGGACCGACTGGGTCGCTCCGGCGGAGAGATCGTACTCCAGCGCCGGGAGGAGCCGGTACGGGCGATGACACCCGTACCGGTGCAGATCACTTCCCGATGGCCTGCAGCGGGTCGGGAGCGGATCCGTCGTTGGTGTCCCAGGCGGTGCGACCGGTGACGCCGCCGAGTTCGGGACATTCACCGGCGAACACGCCCCACGAGCACTCCCAGCCCGGGACGACCCAGTCGTGGACCATCCAGATGTCCTCGAGCCCGAGCTTGGCGCCACCACGGGCTGCGCACTCGTCCTGGGTGAGGGCCTCGGCACCGACGACCACGCCGCCCTTCAGGCAGAGACCGCCGTTGAAGTTGTGCTGATGCCAGGAGTCGTTCGGTCCGGCGAACCCCTCCGGCGGGCCGTTCGGATGCCAGACGAGGAAGCTCAGGCCCACGATCTTGGAATCCGGGTTCGTGCCGTCGTAGAGCAGCTCCGACGGATGGGAGGGATCGAAGCGGATGGCGAGGCGGGTGTTGGTGTAGTGGGCGCCGATGCAGGGCACATACACGGTGGACATGCGGTAGCCGGCAGCCTCGGCATCGGCCACGGTGGGGTACCGCAGCGCGACGTCACGGGCCTGCTGCTGCTGCTCGATCAGGGTCTGACGATCCTCGGGGGACACGACCTGCTGGGCCGTGGGCCCGCGATGGCTGTGGCCCTCTGCGTCGGTGTTCTCCTGACCCGGCGAGGCAGCCGGGCCCGACTTCTCACACGGGGTGTTGCCCGTGAGCACGCCGGATGCGGCGTGGGAGTGACCACCGGCAGCATGGGCCTCGGTGTAGGTGGGGGTGAGCATCACGAATGCCGCGAGCAGGGCGACACCGCTGAGCGCCCCGGTGGTGAAGCGGGCGCCCATGCGATCGCGCAGTTCGCGGTCCATGAGCCCGGGGGCGAAGATGGCGACGAGGGCCAGCACCAGCACGGCCGCCTCGAGCACCGTGGAGACCACATCGGCGGTGCCCACCGCCTCCTTGCGCAATGCCTGTGGCCCGAAGGGCAGGCCGGCGGTGCGGGAGACCACCCATGTGCCGATGATGCCGATGTTGAGCAGCGCGGCGAGCGACCACAGCCAGCGCGTGGGGCGGGTGACCACGAGGAAGGCGAAGCCGAGCTGCGCCGTGGCGATGAGGACGAAGAACCAGCCGTGCGCCCAGTCGTCCTGGAGATGATGCGGCGCGTAGCCGTAATGGATGGCTGCTGATGCCACCGACAGTGCGGCGGCGAACCAGCGCACGTAGGTGCCGACGGTGATCCGATCGGAGTGGTTTGAGGGCGGAGCCACGGTCGTGGTGCTCTCGGCGCCGGTCTCGGATGACAGGGACATGGTGCTTCCGTTCTGCTCGGACATCGCTGTCGATGTCGGTCGGGAAGGCGTCGGATCGACGGTGTGAATTCCGTCGCATGCTACTGCGGCATGGTCGGGGAAGGGAGATTCGAACTCCCGGCCTCCTGCTCCCAAAGCAGGCGCGCTACCAAGCTGCGCCATTCCCCGTGGCGGCGATGGTAGTGCGCTCTCGGGCCGTCGGGATCTGCAGCACATTCCCGGCCTCGGTGCACGGGGTGTCCCCGGGCACCGGTACACTCGCCGATCTGTGAAAGCAACTGTCGAGCCCCAAGAAGGCAACAAGGTCAAGCTCTCCGTCGAGATCGACGAGCAGGAGTTCGAAAAAGCAGTGGATGCTGCGTTCAAGAAGATCGCCCGTGAGGTGCGCATGCCCGGCTTCCGGCCCGGCAAGGCTCCGCGTCGTCTTCTCGAATCCCGACTCGGCACCGGTGCCGGCCGCTCGCAGGCGCTCAACGACGCGCTGCCCGAGTACTACGCCGACGCCGTCCGGGACCACGAGGTCGATGTCATCGCCCCTCCCGAGATCAACATCACCTCGGGTGAGGAGTCTGGTCCGGTCGTGTTCGAGGCCGTGGTCGAGGTCCGTCCGGTCATCTCCATCGAGGGGTACGGCTCGCTGAGCATCACCGTCCCGTCCCCGTCCGTCGCCGACGACGAGATCGACGCCCAGTTCGAGCGGGTCCGCAACCAGTACGCGGAGCTCGAGATCGCCGAGCGCAGCGCGTCGGAGGGTGATTACGTCACCATCGACATCGAGGGCAGCCAGAACGGCGAGGTCCTCGAGGGCCTCGTGGCCAGCGCGTACCTCTACGAGGTCGGTTCCGGGGCCATCGTCCCCGCCCTCGACGAGCAGCTCGTCGGCGCCGCCGCCGGCGACACCCGTTCCTTCGACGCACCGCACCCCAACGCCGAGGAGGGCGAGGACGACCTCCACTTCGAGGTCACGGTCACCGAGGTCAAGGCGAAGGTCCTTCCCGATCTCGACGACACCCTCGCCACCGAGGCATCCGAGTTCGAGAGCCTCTCCGACTGGCGGGCCGATCTCGTCCGTCGTATGACCCAGGTGAAGCGGGCCCAGACCCAGATGGCGGTCCGGGAGAAGATCGGTGAGGCACTCGCCGAACTCGTCGTCGACGAGGTACCCGAGCAGCTCGTGGCCGCCGAGATGCAGGAACGCCTCCAGGACATGGCGATGCGTCTCGAGGCTCAGGGTCTCTCGCTCGATCAGTGGCTGCAGTTCTCCGGCACCGAGCCCGATCAGTTCATCGCCGATCTCCGTCAGACCGCCGAGCGTTCGGCCCGGGTCGATCTCGCCCTCCGAGCGATCGCGCTGGCTGAGTCCATCGTGGCCACCGACGACGACCTCGAGCTGGAGTTCGACGCTGTTGCGCAGCGCGTCTCCCAGGACGTCGACATCGTGCGCGAGCAGCTCACCGAGGCCGGCCATCTCCCGGCGCTGCGCACCGATGTCGCCAAGCGCAAGGCGCTCGACTGGCTCACCGAGACCGTCGCCATCGTCGATGAGGCGGGTGTCTCGATCTCCTTCGCCGACCTCGCCATCGACGAGGACGAGGATTTCATCGCCGACATCATCGAATCCGACACCGCCGAGGCCGAGGCCGAAGCGTCAACCCCCACTGAGGAGGGGTAGCACCGATGAACGAGACAACCGGCCTGAGCGGTCTCCAGATCAGCAACTACATCCCGAACCCGGCGGTGCTCTACGAGACCAGTCGGGGCCAGACCATCCAGGCCGATCTCTACTCGCGTCTGCTGAAGGAGAACATCATCTTCCTCGGCACGCCCATCGATGACACGGTCGCCAACCTCATCTGCGCCCAGCTGCTCCACCTCGAGTCGGAGAGTCCCGACAAGGACATCAACATCTACATCAACAGCCCCGGTGGCGACATCACGGCGCTGTTCGCGATCTACGACACGATGCAGTTCGTCAAGCCCGACATCATGACGATCTGCTTCGGTCAGGCGGCCTCGGCTGCAGCGGTGCTCCTTGCCGCCGGAACGCCGGGCAAGCGCCTCGCCCTCCCGCACGCCCGGGTCCTCATCCATCAGCCCTATGCCGGCGCCCAGGGTCAGGCCACTGACATCGAACTGGCGGCGAAGGAGATCCTGCGCATGCGCAGCCTCCTCGAGGAGCTGCTGTCCTCCCACACCGGTCAGACGCAGGAGAAGGTCCACCGCGACACCGACCGCGACTTTGTAATGTCTGCGGAGGAGGCCAAGGAGTACGGGATCATCGACGAGGTGATCTCCGCCCGACAGCTGGCCGACACCAGCGGTCCCATCACCGCCGTGAGCTGATCAGTTCACGAACCCTCACATCGGAGCAGATCGTGGCGAAGTTCGGAGATGGCGGCGAGCTGCTGAAGTGTTCCTTCTGCGGCAAGTCGCAGAAGCAGGTCAAGAAGCTGATCGCAGGTCCGGGTGTCTACATCTGCGACGAATGCATCGATCTGTGCAACGAGATCATCGAGGAGGAGCTCTCCGAGGGCTCCGACCTCGAGTTCGGCGAGCTCCCGAAGCCGCGAGAGATCTTCGAGTTCCTGAACGACTACATCGTCGGTCAGGAACAGGCAAAGCGGATCCTCTCCGTGGCGGTCTACAACCACTACAAGCGGGTGCAGTTCGGGGCCACCGCCCACACCGATGTCGAGCTTGCGAAGTCCAACATCCTGCTCATCGGCCCCACCGGCTGCGGCAAGACCCTGCTGGCCCAGACCCTCGCTCGCATGCTGAACGTCCCGTTCGCCATCGCTGACGCCACGGCGCTCACCGAGGCCGGCTACGTCGGCGAGGACGTCGAGAACATCCTGCTCAAGCTGATCCAGGCCGCGGACTACGACGTCAAGAAGGCCGAGACCGGCATCATCTACATCGACGAGATCGACAAGATCGCCCGCAAGGCCGAGAACCCCTCGATCACCCGTGATGTCTCCGGTGAGGGTGTCCAGCAGGCGCTGCTGAAGATCCTCGAGGGCACCACGGCCTCGGTCCCGCCCCAGGGGGGACGCAAGCATCCGCATCAGGAGTTCATCCAGATCGACACCACGAACATCCTGTTCATCTGTGGTGGTGCCTTCGCCGGGATCGACAAGATGATCGAGTCCCGCATCGGCAAGAAGGGCATCGGGTTCTCGGCGGAGCTGCGCACCGAGACCAAGGATCTCGGCAAGCTCTACACCAGCGTGCTGCCCGAGGATCTCCTCAAGTTCGGGCTGATCCCGGAGTTCATCGGTCGCCTGCCGGTCATCGGCGCCGTGGCCAACCTCGATCGTGAGGCACTCGTCGAGATCCTCGTCGAACCTCGCAACGCGCTCGTCAAGCAGTACAAGAAGGTGTTCGAGTTCGAGGACGTCGAACTCGAGTTCACCGATGATGCGCTCGCCGCCATCGCCGATCAGGCACTGCTGCGCGGCACCGGAGCCCGCGGACTGCGCGCCATCCTCGAGGAGGTCCTCCTCGGGGTCATGTACGACCTCCCCGGCCGCGACGACATCGGGAAGGTCATCGTCGATGCCGCAGTGGTGCTCGAGCAGGTCAACCCCACGCTCGTCCCGCGCGCTGTCGAGCCCCGCACGGCCCGACCCAAGCGCGCGGCGTCGTGACTCCCGTCCGACTCTCCTCGTACGCACCGAGCGATCGGCCTTCGTGAACTACGCAGAATCGCTCCGGTTCCTCGACCGGCACATCAACCTCGAGGCGACAGCCGGCGATATCCACGGTCTCTCGCTCGACCAGATGCGATCGCTCGTCTCGGTGCTCGGCGACCCCCAGGAGTCGTTCAAGGTGATCCACATCACCGGGACGAACGGCAAGGGCTCGACCGCCCGCATGATCACCTCACTGCTGGTGGAGTCCGGGCTCTCGGTCGGCACCTATTCGAGCCCGCATCTGCAGAGGATCAACGAGCGGATCTGCTGGAACGGCGAACCCATCTCCGATGAGGACCTCGCCGCCGTCATCACCGAACTCGCCCGACTGGCGCCGCTGTCCGGCGTGCAACCCTCCTATTTCGAGCTGCTCACCGCCGGTGCCCTGCTGTGGTTCGCCGAGAACGCCGTGGATGTCGCAGTGGTGGAGGTCGGCCTGCTTGGCCGCTATGACGCCACCAATGTCTGCGACGCCGATGTCGCCGTCATCACCAACATCGGTCGGGACCACACCGACGGTGTCGGCCAGTGGCGCGAGGCCATCGCCTCGGAGAAGGCCGGGATCATCAAACCGGAGTCGGTGGCCGTCGTCGGAGAACCGGACCCCGTGCTCCACGGTGCCTTCTCCGCCGAGGGACCCGCGAGCATGTGGGTGCGGGGGAGTGACTTCGATGTCATCGCCGATCAGACCGCACTCGGCGGCCATCTGCTGGCGGTGCGCACCCCGAACGGCACCACCGACGACATCTACCTCCCCCTCCACGGCCGTCATCAGGGACTGAACGCCTCCTGTGCGCTCGCCGCGGTCGAAGCCTTCTTCGATCGGTCGATCGATGCCGACATCGTGCAGGCCGCATTCGCAGCCGTCACCTCACCGGGGCGTTTCGAGGTCATGGGTCACGGCCCGCTCATCGTCATCGACGGCGCCCACAACCCGCAGGGGGCCGCCGCAGCTGCCCGTACCCTCGAGGAGGAGTTCGACATCGCCGGACGTCGGGTGCTCGTCGTCGGGATGCTCGGCGGCCGCGATGTCGTCGAGATGCTCGAACAGCTCGGCGCCCGCAGTGCTGATCTCGTCATCGCCTGCACGCCCGACAGCCCGAGGGCTGTCCCGGCTGACGATCTCGCCGCGGTCTGTCGCGCCATGGGAGTGCTCGTCGAGACCATCGACGACGTCGCCACCGCCGTGCACCGCGCCGTCTCGATCTCCACCGAGGATGACGCTGTGCTCATCGCCGGTTCGCTCTACGTCGCCGGTGCAGCGCGCACGGCACTGGAATCGCTCGCCGGTTCCTAGGTCGTCTAGCGTCCCCGCCCATGGATCGCACCCTTGTCATCTGCAAACCCGACGCCGTCGAGCGTGGCCTCGTCGGAGAGATCATCTCGCGCTTCGAGCGTCGGAACCTGCGAATCGTCGCTGCGGAACTCCGCACCATCAGTGCCGAGGCCGCCGGTGTCCACTACGCCGAACATGCCGAGAAGCCATTCTTCGGCGAACTCGTCGAGTTCATCACCCGTGGTCCGGCCATGGTGATGATCGTCGAGGGCCCTGAGGACACCTGGAAGGTCGTCCGCACCATGATGGGCGCCACCAATCCCCGCGATGCCGCCCCCGGCACCATCCGCGGCGATCTCGGGATCCTCTTCACCGAGAACCTCATCCACGGTTCCGACAGCCAGGAGTCGGCCGACCGCGAGATCGGCATCTTCTTCGGCTGATCGCCGTTTTGCGTTTCTGTTACGGAACGCTACCGTTCTCTCCCCGGTACCCGGTCGGACGCGCATCGTCCGGGCCTGATCGGCATCCTCGTCCCGGCCACTGCGTCGGGGCCCGACACAGTGGGAGGTTCACCGCATATGGCTTCAGGTCTCCGGTCGAGCCTCGAGGCGTTCGCGTCCCGTGCCCAGTTCCCGGCACTGATGGGACGCGACATGGCTGTCGATCTCGGCACGGCCAACACCCTCATCTACGTCCGCGGTGAGGGGATCGTCCTCAACGAACCATCGGTCGTGGCCATCAATGTGAAGGACGGCCGCCCGGTCGCCGTCGGTGCGGCCGCCAAGCGGATGATCGGTCGCACCCCGGCACATATCCAGGCCATCCGACCGCTGAAGGACGGCGTGATCGCCGACTTCGAGATCTGCGAGAAGATGCTCCGCTATTTCATCCAGCAGGTGCACACCTCGCGCTGGGCCAAGCCGCGCATGGTGATCTGTGTGCCCTCGGGCATCACCGCCGTGGAGCAGCGAGCCGTGCAGGAAGCCGCCGAGTTCGCCGGCGCCCGCAAACCGGCCTACATCATCGAGGAGCCGATGGCGGCGGCGATCGGTGCCGGTCTCCCAGTCCAGGAGCCCACGGGCAACATGATCGTCGACATCGGAGGTGGCACCACCGAGGTCGCCGTGATCTCTCTCGGCGGCGTGGTCACCTCACAGTCGGCCAGGGTCGGCGGCGATGCCATCGACCAAGCAATCATCTCCTACATCAAGAAGCAGTACAGCCTCGCCCTCGGTGATCGCACCGCCGAGGAGGTCAAGATGGCGATGGGTTCGGCGTGGCCGCTCGAGGTCGAACTGCACGCCGAGGTGCGCGGTCGTGATCTCATCACCGGCCTCCCGAAGACCATCGTCACCACCACCGAGGAGATCCGCGAGGCGATCGAGGAACCGGTGGCGGGCATCGTCGACGCCGTGAAGGTCACCCTCGACAAGACGCCACCGGAACTCGCTGCCGACATCATGGAGCAGGGGATCGTGCTGGCCGGCGGCGGGGCACTGCTGCATGGTCTGGCCGCCCGTCTCGAGCACGAGACCGGTATGCCGATCCTGATCGCGCCCGATCCGCTGTTCGCCGTCGCCATCGGCTCGGGCCAATCGCTCGAGGAGTTCGACGCGCTCAAGGGCGTGCTGTTCTCGTCGACCATCCACTGAGGGCCGCCATGGCTCCTCGCCGATCCACCGGTCGGTCCCGTTCGACGGTGATCCTGCTGATCCTCACCGCCGTCACCCTGCTCACCCTCGGCGGGCGAGGGTTCGGTCCGCTCGACTCCGCCCGGGCGGCGGTGTCATCGGCGGTGTCACCGGTCGGCAGTGCAGCCCGTTGGGTGTTCAGTCCGTTCTCCGATGCATGGAAGGCGGCGTTCGACCAGGGCGATCTCGAACGACGCAACGCGGAGCTCGTGGAGGAGAACGATCGCCTGCGTGGCGAGGTCACCCAGGGCTCCGTCGCCACCCAGCAGCTGCAGGAGCTGCTGCAGCTGGTCGGGATCCCCTTCGTCGGTGACACCCCCGTCGTGCACACACGGGTCATCAGCGGCACCGTCGGCAACTTCGGCGACACCATCGAGCTCGACAAGGGATCCACCTCCGGCGTCCTCGCCGGCATGCCCGTCATCACCGGCCGGGGCCTCATCGGCCGGGTGAAGATCGTCGCCGAGGACCGGTGCACCGTCGAACTGATCACCGGTGGATCCTTCCGGGTCGGCTTCCTGGTCATCGGTACCTCGGCGGTCGGCGTCGCCGAGGGCGTCGGACGCCCCAGCATCCTGCGGGGGACCAACATCGACGTCGCCCAGTCCGTCGAGGACGGCCAGATCGCGGTCACCGCCGGACTGCGCGGCAGCTCGTTCCCACCGAACATCCCGATCGGCACGGTGCGTTCGGTGCGTGCCGAAGAGACCACCCGCCAGAAGCTCGTCGACATCGAGATGTTCGCCAGCA
This sequence comes from Microthrixaceae bacterium, assembly GCA_947446975.1. Lineage (GTDB taxonomy): Bacteria > Actinomycetota > Acidimicrobiia > Acidimicrobiales > Acidimicrobilacustridaceae > Acidimicrobilacustris. Next base: position 54,566 of record CANFHM010000006.1, on the reverse strand, counting down.
CCCGCGACCTCACCTATGCCGATGTCGTGCTCTGGAACCCGGTCGGCTGACGCCAGTGCGCACCCCGATCCGCTTCGCCCTACTGCTGCTCACGACGGTCGTGATCCAACGATTCCTGTTCGACCAGTTCCGTGTCGACGGCGTGGCCGCCGATGCCCTCCTCGTCATCGCGGTCGCCACCGGCATGGTCGGGGGTGCACGGCAGGGAGCGATCCTCGGATTCGCCTCCGGGCTCTGCCTCGATCTCCTCGTCGTGACCCCGTTCGGTCTCGGGGCGCTCTCGTATCTCGTCGCCGGCGCGCTCGGCGGGCTCCTCGAGGGCGTCGTGGTGCACAGCGCCGTCTGGATCACGCTGCTCGTCGCCTTCGTGGCCAGCAGCGCCGGCGTGCTCTTCTTCGCCCTCCTGGGCTCGCTCATCGGGGCCGTCGGACTCGTCGGTGGTCACCTCATCACCGTCACGTTCCTCGTGGGCTGCTCCTCCGCTGTGCTCGTCCTGCCCACCCGTCGGGTCGTGCGATGGGTGCTCGCGGGATCGGACGACCATCGCACCGCCATCCATCCATGAGCAGTTTCTGCTGGACTGTCCCGGGCGGCCAGCCCAGCCGCCGACCCACGACCCCGGAGCTCGACTGATCGATGGACACCGCCTCCCCCCGTACGCGGATGAGCGTGCTCGGTGTCCTCGTGGTCGCGTGCTTCGTGGCACTGTTCGCCCGGCTCTGGTACCTCCAGGTGATGGAGGCCCCCCAACTGGTGCAGCGGGCCAGTGCCCAGTCGCTGCGCACGGTGGCGGTCGAAGCACCGCGTGGTCGGATCCTCGACGTCAAGGGGCGGGTGCTCGTCGACAACCGGACCTCCCTCGTGGTGGCGGTCGATCGCAACACGCTGGCGAAGATCACGGACAAGGACGCCTATGCCTCCGCGCTGGCGGCGGTGTTCACCAGATTCGGCACACCCACGAAGTCCGCCACCGTGAAGCGACGGATCTCCGCCTCGCAGTACGACCAGCTCCATCCCGTCCCGGTGGCCAGCGATGTGTCGCCCGAGGTCATGGTGTTCCTGTCCGAGCATGCCGAGGACTTCCCGGGGGTGTCGGTGAGCCGCGAGTCGATGCGGGTGTACCCCTACGGGATGGCCGCGGCGAACGTGCTCGGGTACGTGGGTCGGATCTCCGCCGACGCGCTCAGGACGCTGCAACCGGGTGTCGACCCCGATTCAGGTGCGGCGAAGGTCTACAGCGCCGATTCGTTCGTCGGTCTGGCCGGGGTCGAGTCGAGTTATGAGCAGGACCTCCGCGGGACCCCCGGCGTCGAGACCATCGAGGTCGATTCCAAGAACCGGCCGGTGCGTCGCGTGGACTACCAGTCGCCGCGGCCGGGCAGTGATGTCCAGCTCCATCTCGACATCGATGTCCAGCTCCGTGCCGAGCAGGCGCTCGCCGACAAGCTGGATGTCCTGCGGGGCACGGCCCAGCGCGATGGCACCATCCGGCGTGCCCCGGCCGGTTCCGTGGTCGCGCTCAGCCCGGTCGATGGGGGAGTGATCGCTCTCGCCACGTATCCGTCCTTCGATCCCGGCGAGTTCTCCGGTGGGATCAGTCAGGAGCGCTACAACGAGCTGCTCGATCAGAACGGTGTGAGTGCCCTCGTCGACCGATCGATCTCCGGACAGTACGCCCCTGGTTCGACCTTCAAGCTGGTGACCGCCACCGCAGCGATCTCCCACGGTCTCATCAACGGCAACACCTATTACGACGATGAGGGGGTCTACGAAGTCGGTGATCCGCCCCGTCCCTTCACCAATGCCGGTGGCGTGAAGAACGGCGGGATCGCCCTGCCCCAGGCGCTCACCGTCTCCTCGGACGTGTACTTCTACTGGCTCGGCGATCGTATGGACGGCACCACCTACATCCAGGACACCGCCACCGCATTCGGCTTCGATCAGCGCACCGGGATCGATCTGCCCAACGAGTCGGCCGGCTACGTCTGGACCGCCGCCGAGAAGAAGGCGCTGCATCAGAAGTATCCGAAGGCCTACCCCGACGGGGAGTGGTTCACCGGCGACAACGTGCAGCTCGCAGTGGGGCAGTACGTGATCACCGCCACCCCGATCCAGATCGCCCGGGCCTACGCCACGTTGGCGAACGGCGGCACGGTGTACCAGCCCCATGTCGCCTGGCGTGTGCTCCATGCCGGTGCCCTGCCCACCGATGTCGGCGGGATCCTCCGCACCATCGAACCCGTGGTCACCGGCAGGATCGATCTCCCTCCCGAGGTCCGTGATCCCATCATGGCTGGGTTCGGCGGGGTCACCACCGGGCTCGGCACCGCCACCTCGGCCTTCATCGGTTTCGACCAGACCAGCTTCAAGGTGGCCGGCAAGACCGGGACAGCCCAGGTCACCGGGAAGGCCGACACCTCGCTGTTCGCCTCCTTCGCCCCCATGGACGCCCCCCGATACGCCGTGGCCGCCGTCATGGAGGAGTCGGGGTTCGGCGCCGAGGCATCGGGCGAAGTCGTCCGCCATGTCTACGAGGTGCTGGCCGACCGTCCGCTCACCGCCGTGTCGAGCGCCACCCAGGGGACCCGCGACTGATGTTCCCGTCGTCCATCTCCCGTCGGTCCTCGCGTCTCAGTCGTCGTGACCCGACCTCGCCGTTGCGCCATCTCGACCCGGTGCTGCTCGGCTGCACCGCCGCGCTGGCGTTCATCGGCGTGATCTCCGTCTACAGCGCCACCAGGGGTCCCGGTCCCACCTTCTCCCATGCCTATCTCTACAAGCAGGCGCTCTTCGTGGTGATCGGCGCCGGCGTGATGTTCGTCTTCACCGCCGTCGACTACCAGAAGCTCCATGACTGGGCGTGGGTGTTCTACGGGATCACGACCCTGCTGCTGCTGCTCGTGGTGTCGCCGCTCGGTTCCCGGTCGAACGGTGCCCAGGCGTGGTTCGCGATCGGGCCGTTCCAGATGCAGCCCGCCGAGTTCGCCAAACTCTCGTTGATCGGCGTGCTCGCCTTCATGCTCTCGGAGTACCGGGGCGATCTCGATGTGCGGCGCACGGCGGCGCTGCTCGGTGTCTCGGCCATCCCGATGGCGCTCATCATGCTGCAGCCAGACCTCGGCCTGGTGCTCATCCTCACCGTGATCATGATGGCGATGCTGCTGATCGGCGGCCTGCCCACCCGCTACATCGTCGTGCTGACCATCGTCGGTGTGCTGGGCGTGGTCGTGGCGCTGAGCTCGCCGGTGATCAAGCAGTACCAGCAGGACCGGCTCACGGCGTTCGCCAATCCCGACGATCGGAGCAATCCGGCGGTCTACAACATCGAGCAGAGCAAGCTGGCCATCGCCAACGGGCAGCTCACCGGTCAGGGGCTGTTCGAGGGCTCCCAGACCCGGCTGGGGATCGTTCCCGAGCAGCAGACCGACTTCATCTTCACAGCCGTGGCCGAGCAGTTCGGGTTCATCGGCGCCGGGATCATGTTGCTGCTCTACGCCACTATGTGTCATCGGATCTGGCGGACCGCCCGGATCGCCCGTGACCAGTTCGGAACCCTGGTCTGCATCGGGGTCCTGGCGATGTTCCTGTTCTCCATCTTCGAGAACGTCGGGATGGCGATGGGCATCATGCCCGTGACCGGGATCCCGCTGCTGCTGCTGAGTGCGGGCGGCTCCTCGACGATCACGGCGCTGGCTGCCATCGGACTCGTCCTGAACGTCCATATGCGGCGGTTCCGGTAGAGCACCGCCGACCGGTACGCTCGGAAGGGTGAACGGACTGTGGCCTCAGATCGAACCGCTGCTGTCCCGAGTCTCCAAGCCGGCGCGCTACATCGGGATGGAGGGCGGGGCGCAACAGCCCCAGCACGCCCCCGACAAGGTGGCGTGGCTGCTGGCCTATCCCGACACCTATGAGATCGGACTTCCCAATCAGGGCCTCCAGATCCTCTATGAGATCCTCAACGAACGCCCCGATGCTGTCGCCGAGCGGACCTATGCGCCCTGGCACGACCTCGAGGAACTCCTCCGGGAGCACGGGATCCCGCTGTTCTCGGTCGACACCCATCGCAGCGCCGCGGATTTCGACATCTTCGGGTTCAACCTGTCGGCGGAACTCACCTATACGAACCTGCTCAACATGGTGGATCTCGCCGGAGTGCCGGTGCGTGCCGCCGATCGCACGGCGTCCCATCCGCTGATCGCCGCAGGGGGTCACTGCACCTACAACCCGGAGCCGTTGGCGGATTTCCTCGATCTCGTCGTCCTCGGCGACGGCGAGGAGGTGGTCGCCGAGATCACCGAGGTGGTGGGCGGTTGGAAGGCCGACGGGCGCCGACTCGGCGATCGCACCGGTGTGCTGCGGGCACTTGCACAGGTCGAGGGCGTGTACGTCCCCTCGATGTACCGGCCCGTGTACTCGGGCGTCGATCTCGTCGGCATCGAGACCTGCTCCCGCGAGGTCCCTGAACTCGTCGAGAAGCGCACCATCGCTGATCTCGCCGATTTCCCCTATCCGAAGCAGCAACTGGTCCCGCTCACCGAGGTGGTCCACGATCGACTCAACGTCGAGGTCTTCCGTGGCTGCACCCGGGGATGCCGGTTCTGCCAGGCGGGGATGATCACGCGTCCGGTCCGTGAACGGCCGGCCGAACAGGTCCGTTCGATGGTCGCCGACGGCCTTCGTCGCACCGGGTACGACGAGGTCTCGCTCACGTCGCTCTCCACCGCCGACTATTCCGGTATCGAGGCCCTGGTCACCGACATCGTGGATGCGGCTGGCGATGGGCCGTCCATCACGGTCGCCCTGCCGAGTCTCCGCGTCGACGCCTTCGGTGTCGGGATCGCCACCCAGCTGCAGCATGCGCGTCGGGCCGGACTCACGTTCGCTCCTGAGGCGGGCACCTGGCGCATGCGCCAGGTCATCAACAAGCTGATCCGGGAAGAGGATCTCTACAGCGCGGTCGAGGCGGCGTTCTCGAACGGCTGGCGTCGGGTGAAGCTCTACTTCCTCACCGGACTGCCCACGGAGACCGACGAGGACACACTCGGCATCGCGGAGCTGGCCCGGAACTGCGTCGAGATCGGCCGGGCGCATACACGCAATCCATCGGTCACCGTCTCGGTGGGTGGCTTCGTGCCGAAGCCGTTCACCCCGTTCCAGTGGTTCGGCCAGAACACCGTCGAGGAGCTCCAGCGCAAGATCAACCTGCTTCGCGATGCCACCCGACGCATGCACGGTGTGCAGGTGAAGTGGCATGACCCGAAGGCCACGCAGGTCGAGGGGATCATGAGCCGTGGTGATCGGCGTGTCGGAGCGGTGATCGAGACCGTCTGGCGCAACGGCGGCACCTTCCAGGAGTGGAACGAACGTTTCGACCTCTCCCTGTGGCTCGACGCCATGGCGGAGCATGGTCTCGACCCCGACTGGTACACGCATCGTCACCGCACCGAGACCGAGGTGCTCCCGTGGGATCACCTCTCGGCGGGTCTCCACAAGGATTTCCTCTGGCAGGACTGGCGCGACGCCCTCGCCGAGGTCGGCCTTCCCGACTGTCGCTGGACCCCCTGCTACGACTGTGGCGCCTGCACCGGCTACTCGATCGAGCACATCGTGGCCTCAGCCACCCCGCCCGCCGGTGGTTCGCAGGGCACCGGGCAGGATCTCTCCAGCACGTGGGTCCCGGTCAGCATCCGTTCCGCCGAGGACGTCCCGGTCTGATGAGGATCCGTCTGCGCTACCGCAAGCTCGGCAAGGTGCGTTTCACCAGTCATCGCGACGTCGCCCGATGCTGGGAGCGGGCGTTCCGCACGAGCGGCCTCCCGATCGCCAGCACCGAGGGGTTCTCGCCGCGTCCGAAGATGCACTTCGGCCTGGCACTCTCCACCAGTCATGAATCGCTCGGGGAGTACCTCGATCTCGACCTGCTGGATCCCGAGAGCGACTCGGTCGATCTCGACGCGCTCCCGGCCATGCTCTCCGGCCATCTCCCCGATGGCATCGACATCGAGACGGTGGCGGTCATCGATCGTTCCGAGCCGTCCCTGCAGGAGGCCGTCACCTCCTGCACCTGGCAGATCGAGGTCCCGACCCTCACCATCGACCAGCTCCGTGCTGCGGTCGATCGTCTGGTCGCCTCCGACACTCTCCCGATCGTCAGGGAGCGCAAGGGGAAACCCGTCTCCGACGATCTCCGACCCGGGATCGTGCACCTCGAGGTGCTCGATCCCACTGCCGTGCCTGCGGATCTCGCCGGCCCGGTGCTGTACGCGGAACTGGCGACATCGCCCCGTTCCGTGCGGCCATCGGAACTGATGGCCGTGTTCGATCCGCCCCTCATCGAGGGTCGGGTCAGAAGGATCCGACAACTGATCACAGAGAACGGCGCGACGCGGGAACCTCTTCCGCCGGGCGCGCCGTCGATGACCCTCGCCACGGCGGGTGTCATATGAGAAGGGAACTCATCCATGTCCGACACTCCAGTGTCCGAACCCACGCCGGCCCGCGATACCGAACGCGAGTCGCCGAACACCAGCGCGAATCCGCCACGCGAGGCTGCGAGGGCGGAGGGCGCCGATCCCGGCTCCTCAGCCGGCGCTGAACGACCGGCGCGCCAGCCCGGTGCGCCCCGCGGTGCCGATGCCGGAGGTGACGACGACGGCCAGGGCGACGCTGCGAACCGGAACCGGCGTCGGCGCGGCTCACGGGGTGGGCGGAACCGCTCCCGTCCGGCCGGACAGCGCCCCGACGGCGAGGGAGCTGCTGCCGCTGACGGGTCCGCACCCTCGGCTCCCGCCCCCTCCGCCGCAGCACCTGATCGTCCCGGTGCTCCCGCCGGACCCGCCGCGTCCCGGCCGGCGCCGGGTCCAGCGGCTGCACCCCGACCCCAGATCGGTGACAGCCGGCCCGCCCCGGTCGTTCCGTCCATGCCCGCCCCGGCCCCGTCGGCCCAGCAGGAGGGCGAGCAGGGCCAGGGGTCGAAGAACGCCCGGCGACGTCGTGGGGGCCGTGGTCGCGGCCAGGGTGGCCAGGGTCAGAACGGTCAGGGCCAGAACTCGCAGGGTCAGAACGCCGGCAATGGCCAGGGCGGCTCCGGCAACGGTGGGCGCTCCGGTCAGCAGCGACAGGGCTCGAACCAGCGGTCCGGCCGCAACCAGAGTGAGCGGCCGGTCGAGGCCATCCTCGGCGGTGGCGGTCCCGCACTCGACGAGGAGACCCTCGAGCGACGCAAGGGTCGTGAGCGCAACGGCCGACCCGTCGGTCGCTATCTCATGACGGTGAGCGTGCGTCCGGAGGCCACACAGATCGCGGTGCTCGAGGGACGCAACCTCATCGAGCATTTCGTGTCCAAGCCGGCCGACGATGTGGCCCAGATCCACGGGAACATCTACCTGGGCAAGGTCCAGAACGTGCTGCCCGGCATGGAGGCCGCATTCGTCGACATCTCCACTCCGAAGAACGCGGTGCTCTACCGGGGTGATGTGCAGTTCGACGCCGATGAGATCGAGGGTGGGGGAGCAGCCCGTATCGAGCAGATCCTCCGGGCCAAGCAGCCCATCATCTGCCAGGTCACGAAGAACCCGATCGCGCACAAGGGCGCCCGACTCACCCAGGAGGTCTCGCTCCCGGGTCGGTTCGTCGTCCTCATCCCCAACTCCACCACCTACGGCATCTCGAAGCGGCTCGCCGACGACGAGCGACGTCGTCTCCGGTCGATCCTCGACAAGGTGAAGCCGCCCCAGCACGGTGTCATCGTCCGCACTGCGGCCGAGGGCGTCACCTCCGAGGAGATCTCCGCCGACGTCAGGCGCCTGCTGTCCCAGTGGGAGCAGATCGAGAAGCGAGCGGCGAGTGTCCAGGCGCCGGCGCTGCTCTACCGCGAACCCGATATGGCGCTGCGGGTGATCCGGGAGGAGTTCAACGATGACTACCGCGGGGTGATCATCGATGACCCCGTGCTCTTCAACGAGGTCCACGAGTACGTCTCGAGCATCTCGCCCGCCCTCGCCGACCGGGTGCAGTTCTATGACCGCTCCGTGGAGCCCCTGTCGATCTTCGAGCGGCATCATGTCCATGAACAGCTGCACAAGGCGCTCGACCGCAAGGTGTGGCTGCCGTCGGGTGGTTCGCTCATCATCGAGCACACCGAGGCGCTCACCGTGATCGACGTGAACACCGGCAAGAACGTCGGATCCTCGAACCTCGAGGAGACCGTCTACCGCAACAATCTCGAGGCGGCGGTCGAGATCGCCAAGCAGCTGCGCCTCCGTGATGTCGGCGGCATCATCGTGATCGACTTCATCGATATGGAGATCCGCCAGAACCGTGACGACGTCATCCGGGTGTTCCGTGATGCCCTCGCCCGGGACAAGACCCGCACCCAGGTCTTCGACATCTCCGAACTCGGACTCGTGGAGATGACCCGCAAGCGCATCGGCGAGGGTCTCCTCGAATCCTTCGCCGCCGGTTGTCCCGAGTGCGAGGGTCGTGGTGTCCGCATCGACGGCACCCTGCTCGGCTGAGTCCCGTTTTCCCCCCATCCATTCCTTCAGCTAAGGTCGTAGCCCTATGTATGCCGTGATCCAAACCGGTGGTAAGCAGTATCGAGTCCAAGAAGGAGAGCGTCTCGAGGTCGAGCGCCTCGGCGATGCCGATGAGGTCACCCTCACGCCCATCCTTCTCGTCGACGGTGATGCTGTTCTCGCCACGCCTGCCCAACTCTCCGGTGCCACCGTCACCGCCCGTGTCGTGGGCGAGGCGAAGGGCCCCAAGGTCATCGGCTTCACCTACAAGAACAAGGCCAATGAGCGCCGTCGCTGGGGTCATCGTCAGCACTACGCAACCATTGAAATCACCGGAATCTCGAAGGGCTGAATCATGTCAAAGACCAAAGGTGGCGGTTCGACCCGCAACGGACGCGACTCCAACGCCCAGCGCCTCGGCGTGAAGCGCTTCGACGGCCAGGAGGTCACGGCCGGCACGATCCTCGTCCGCCAGCGCGGAACCCGTATCCATCCGGGTGAGAACGTCGGCAAGGGTGGCGACGACACGCTGTTCGCCCTCACCGAGGGAACTGTGAAGTTCGGCTCCCGCAAGGGCCGCAAGCTGGTGGACATCCTTCCTGCCAGCTGATCCCAGTCGATCGAGCAGTCCGGGAGCGGCCTTCGGGCCGCTCCTTGCGCGTTGCAGCAGCGTTCTGGCCGCTCCGGCGAATGTCAGGGGCTGAAGCGACTGTCGAGACCCCTGGGCAGCGACCCCGGATCCCAGTCGAGTTCCTGCACGGCGGTGATGCACGCGAATCGGTCGGTCATGCCGGCGACATACGCGACGGCATGATGCAGTGCCGCAGCTCCTCCTGCTCGGGCGTGTTCGTCAGGGCGGGGGAGACGGGACGGATCGGCGGCGAAATGCTCGACGAGAGCCTGCAGCACGGTGACGACATCGCGGCCCTGGCGGATGGACTCGGGACGGAGATAGATCCGCTCGTAGTTGGTGGACCGGAACTCGGCGAGAGCGGCAGCGAGGTGGTCGGTCATGGCCACATGGCCCGCCGCCGCCGTGCCCTCGACGACGCCGGCGATGAAGTGACGGATCCATGCGGAGCGGGTGGTGCCGCAGACGTCGGTGACGGAGCGGGGGAGTGCATCGGGTGCGAGGATCCCGGCACTGACGGCGTCCTCGAAGTCATGGCAGACGTAGGCGATCCGATCGGCCCAGCTGACCACCTCGCCCTCGGGGGTGGCGGGGGTGGGGCGCGACCATGAGTGGTTCCGGACGCCGTCGAGGGTCTGTGCGCAGAGGTTGAGGGGGGCGAGGACGACATCGGCCCCCCATTCGGCGTGATCGAACCCCTCGGGCAGGTAGGGGGCGAAGGCGTCCTCGCTGGCATGCCCACCGGGCCCGTGGCCGCAGTCGTGGCCGAGGGCGATGGCCTCGGTGAGGGCCTCGTTGAGACCGAGCGTGCGGGCGATGGCGACTGCGATCTGCGCGACCTCGAGCGCGTGGGTGAGCCGTGTGCGCTGGTGGTCGTCCGGGAAGATGAACACCTGGGTCTTGCCGGCGAGACGGCGGAACGCCGTGGCGCCATGGAGGATGCGGTCGCGATCGCGCTCGAAGCAGGTGCGGATCGGATCGGGCTCCTCGGGGAGCAGTCGATCGCCGGCGCCCACTGCGAATGTGGCTCCAGTGGTGAGCTGGCGCCGTTCCCGTTCCTCGCGTGCGGCGCGATCGAGCACCGCCACCTGGCCCACCGGTGGACCGATCTGGCGATGCGCGTGGGCAGGTTCGCCGGCGACGCCGTGGGCCTGCATCGTGGACGCCCAGGTGCGCGCCCGCTCGGTGAGCCCGTCGGTGGCGAGCTCTGTGCTGCCGGTGCTCGGGCTGCCGGTGCTCGGGCTGCCGGTGTTCGGGCTGCCGGTGTTCGGGCTGTCGGGGTGGGGGGTTCCAGTTCGGGGAGCGTTTCCGTCGTTCGCCATGGGCGCAGTCTCCCAGCCGCCTGTGACAGCCGACGGGTGTGCACGCGGGGCGTCTGAACCCTGTGTGGTCCTGTTGCTCCTAGGCTGGTCGGCAGTGTCCGGATTCGTCGATGAATGTCAACTGAATGTCAGAGGCGGGGACGGGGGCGCCGGTTGCGTCGCGTTCCGCCGCGAGGCCCATGTCGCCAAGGGCGGTCCCGATGGTGGTGACGGTGGCTCCGGGGGCAGCATCTGGCTCGTCGCCGATCGCAATGTCGCCTCGTTACTGGCCTTCCGCGACCATCCCCACCGACGGGCCCCGAACGGGACCCACGGGCAGGGCAAGAAGAAGCATGGCGCCGGCGGTGACGATCTCATCGTCCACGTGCCCGAGGGCACCGTGGTGCTCGATCGGGAGGGCAATGTGCTCGCCGACCTCGTCACCAAGGGTGATCGATGGCTGGCCGCCGCCGGCGGTCGCGGGGGCAAGGGCAACGCCCGCTTCCTGTCGAATCGCCGTCGTGCCCCCTCGTTCGCCGAACAGGGTGAACTGGGCGAGGAGCAGTGGCTCAACCTCGAACTGAAGCTCATGGCCGATGTGGCCCTGGTGGGCTTCCCCAATGTCGGGAAGTCCACGCTGATCTCGAGGATCTCGGCCGCCAAGCCCAAGATCGCCGACTATCCCTTCACCACGCTGGAGCCGAACCTCGGTGTGGTGCGACTCGATGATGGCTACGAGTACGTCGTCGCCGACATCCCCGGACTCATCGAGGGGGCGAGCGAGGGGCGGGGTCTCGGCCACCGCTTCCTCCGTCATATCGAACGGGCCCGTGTGCTGGTGCTGCTCATCGACCTCGCCGGCGGCGACACCGGGTCCACGGCCGAGGCGCCGGCGGTGCAGGCGCAGGTCCTGCTCGACGAACTGGCGGCTTACGAACCCGATCTCCTCGATCGTCCCCGTCTCATCATCGGTTCCCGGGCAGATCTCTCTCCGGAGCACGCACTCCTCGCCGACGGGAACGAGGCGCTCACCACCGATGACGGCCTCGAACTCGACCTGTGCATCTCCGCCGTCACCGGCGCCGGTCTCGCCCGACTCACCGGTCTGATGGCCGATCTCGTCCGCGAGGCACGGTCCGTCGAGCCCGAGCCGGAGGGGTTCATCGTGCATCGTCCGATGGCCGAGGGATTCCGCATCGAACGCGAGGACGACGGCAGCTACCGCGTCGTAGGTCGACAGGCCGAACGTGCCGTGGCGCTCTCGGACCTCACCAACCTCGAGGCACTGGACTTCGCCCACGGCCGTCTCAAGAAGCTGGGAGTGGACAAGGCACTCGCCCGTGCCGGCGCCCAGGAGGGCGACATCGTCAGGATCGGCGGTCTCAACTTCGAGTACGAGGAGGACTGACGGTGATCGTCGTCGCCAAGATCGGCACCTCCTCACTCACCGATTCCTCAGGAGCGATCCGCCGGGACGCCATCGCCAAGCTCTGCGGTGAGGTCGCCGGGCTCCGTGCCGACGGACACTCGGTCGTGGTGGTCACCTCCGGTGCCATCGGCGCCGGCCTCCCCGCCCTCGGACTCGGTGGTGAGAACCGACCGAAGGACGCCGTCACCCTCCAGGCGCTCTCGGCGGTCGGTCAGAGCCGACTCATGGGGGTCTACGACACGGAACTGGCCCCTCATGGGCTGGTGCCCGGTCAGGTGCTGCTCGCACCACTGGATTTCATCGAACGACGGCAGTACCTGCAGGCCCGGGGCACCCTCACCCGGCTCCTCGAGCTCGGCGTCGTGCCGATCATCAATGAGAACGATGCCATTGCCGACGACGAGATCCGATTCGGTGACAACGACAGGATCTCCGCACTGGTGGCCCAGCTGATCGGCGCCGATCTGCTCGTCCTCCTCACCGACATGCCCGGACTCCTCTCCGCCGATCCGCGACTCGATCCCGATGCGACGCTCATCGAGGAGATCGTCGAGTTCGACAAGGAGCTCGAGGCGGTGGCCGGTGGTCCGGGGACCGCCGGAGGCAGCGGTGGGATGGCCTCCAAGGTGGCGGCGGCCAAGATCGCAGCCTGGTCTGGGGTCCGTACCGTCATCGCCTCGGCCGCCCGCCCCGATGTGCTGCGAGACGCTGTCGCCGGCACCCCGGGGGTGGGCACGATCGTCGCTCCCCACGCCCGCCACCTGCCGGCCCGCAAGTTGTGGATCGCCTTCGCCGTGCGATCCTCGGGGACACTCGTCGTCGACGCCGGAGCCCGGCAGGCGCTCGAGCGCGGTGGCGTCTCGCTGCTGGCCGCGGGTCTCACCGGCACCACCGGCTCGTTCGCCGCTGACGACGCCGTCGAGATCTCCGACCCATCCGGTGAGGTCTTCGCCAAGGGACTGGTGCGGGTCGCAGCCGATGCGCTCCCCGTCGTCGGGTCGACCGTGCTGGTCCACGCCGACGATCTCGTCATCCTCGTCTGAACCTGGCCAGCACCAGATCTGTCTCCTCGGAGCGCAGGGCGACAAGGCAGGTCCCGTAGACGACGACGCCTGCTCCACCGACGAGCACGAGCTGCATCAGGGCGCCGACGTCGAGCAGGCGATCGCCGAGGACCATCACGAGGATCATCGCCCCCGACGCCAGCAGCTGTCGGAGCAGTGCTCGAAGGGTTCGGTGTTCGAGGATGGTGCCGATGCGGCGGCGGAGCACCACGAGTGCCACCACCCCGAACAGTCCGTAGGCGATCGAGAACGAGGCGGCGAGACCCACCACGCCGAACCGATCCAGCAGCAGCAGGCCGATCACCACATTGGCGATGTTCTCCCCGAGGTTGATGATGAACGGGGTGCGGGTGTCCCGCAGCGCATAGAACCCGCGCATGGCGAAGAGATAGGTCGAGAACATCGGCAGCCCGACGGCGAACGCGATGAGGGTGCGGGCGGTGAGATCCCCGGATGCCAGATCGAACGATCCATGTTCCAGCACGATCGAGATGATCGGGTGGGCGAGCGCCACGAGCCCGATCGTGAGCGGGAGGATCACCACCGGGAGGAGTCGGAACCCGGAGTTGAAGCGATCGCGGAGCTCCCCGATCTCACCGCGGGCCCACGCAGCGGCCATCTCGGGGGTGTAGGCGGTCATCACCGACACCGTCCAGAGCCCGTAGGGGAGCTGGAAGAAGATGTAGGCGTAGGCGTACTCCGTGACACCCTCAACCCCGTTGGCGAGGGTCTGGATGACGATGTACGCCACCAGATTGCTGATCACGTAGCCGAGGGTCCAGCCCGAGAGGCGGCCGATCTCGCGCACCGCGGGATGACGGGGTCGGAACCGCCAGTGCAGGCGGACCCCGGAGGCCCGGAGGGCGGGCCAGAGCACGGCGGTCATGGCCACGATGCCGAGGGTGGTCCCGAGCCCGAGGTAGATGAGGAGGAGATCGTCATGGGCCACGTCGTCGAGCGACGGTGCGGAGCCTCCCGCCACCCTGGGCAGGGCGAGGAAGACGAGGATGACGATGATGTTGTTGAGGACGGGGGCGAAGGCCGGCACGGCGAACGATCGCCGGGCGTTGAGGATCGCCGTGCCCAGGCTGGACAGTCCGTAGAACAGCACCTGGGGGAGGAACAGCACCAGCAGGGGCACCGCCACCGTGGCCTGGGAGCGGGCCTGCGCCGCATCGCTGTCGAGGTTGAACATGGCGATGATCAGTGGTGCCGCCAGCATGGCGAGCGCCGTGGCGGCGAGCAGCACCACGAAGATCACGGTGGCGACGGCGTCGATCGCCTCGTCATCACGATCCATATGTTCGACGATGACCGGGACGAGGGTCGCCGACAGGATGCCGCCGAGCACGAGGTCGTAGAGCAGGTTCGGGGTGTTGTTGGCCAGGTTGTAGGCCTCGGCGAGCGCCGTGGCGCCGATGGCGTAGGCCATGACGGCCACCCTGATGAACCCGGTGATGCGACTGAGTCCGGTGCCGAGGGCGACGACGGAACTCGATCGCAGCAGCTGGCGATCGCTCCTCGGCGCAGCCGGCTCATCGGCGGGTCGGCTCATCGGGAGAACCGTAGTTCGGACCATGACCCCGACCGGGTCGATGGGGCACCGGGGGCGGTCGAGCGGGTCCCGATTATCGTGGCAGCTGTGACCACCTCCTCCTCCCACGCCGACGGCGACGACGCCACCCGGACCGATCTGCTCGACTCGACGATGGCTGCGCTCGGCCAGCGGGCGAAGGCGGCGTCCCGGGTGCTCGCCGGTGCTTCCTCCGACGCCAAGGACCACGCGCTGCGCACCGCGGCGGATGCACTGGTGGCCCGTACCGAGGAGATCCTCGCCGCCAACGCCGAGGATGTGGCCACGGCCGAGCGTGACGGCGTGTCGCCCACGGTCATCGATCGTCTGCGACTCACCTCTGCCCGCGTGGAGTCGATGGCCGCCGGTCTGCGGCAGGTCGCCGGGCTCGCCGATCCGGTCGGCGAGGTGCTCGACGGATGGGTGCGACCGAACGGGTTGCGGATCTCCCGGGTGCGGGTGCCGCTCGGCGTCGTGGCGATCATCTACGAGAACCGGCCGAACGTCACCTCCGATGCGGCTGGTCTGTGCCTGAAGTCGGGCAACGCGGCGTTCCTGCGCGGCTCCTCCGGTGCCATCAGGTCCAACACCGTCATCGCTGCGGTGCTGCGCGACGCCATCGCCTCCACCGGCCTGCCCGCTGATTCGGTCATCCTCGTTGAGGACACATCGCGAGAGGCCGCAGTGGCGTTCATGCGGCAGCGGGCGACCGTCGATTGCCTGATCCCCCGTGGCGGACCCTCGCTCATCCGGTCGATCCTCGAGAACGCCACCGTCCCCTATGTCATCGATGGTGATGGCAACTGTCATGTGTATGTCGATGTCGAGGCCGATCTCGACATGGCCCGACGCATCATCGTCAACGCCAAGATGCAGCGTCCGTCGGTGTGCAACGCCGCCGAGACCCTCCTCGTCCATCGGGACATCGCCGCGGAGTTCCTCCCGGGAGCAGCGGCCGCGCTCGATGGGGTCGAGCTGATCGCCGATCCCCGTGCGGCGGCCCATCTGCCCGGCGCCACCGCTGCTGATGAGGCTGCGTGGTCCACCGAGTTCCTCGATCTGCGCCTGGCCGTGAAGGTCGTCGATGGTCTCGACGACGCGATCGACCACATCGCCACCTATGGGTCGGGACACTCCGAGGCCATCATCACCGGCTCGGTGCACACCGCCGATCGTTTCACCGCCGAGGTCGATGCCGCCGCCGTGCTCGTCAACGCCTCCACCCGGTTCGTCGACGGCGAGGAGTTCGGATTCGGCGCCGAGATCGGCATCTCGACGCAGAAGCTCCATGCCCGTGGCCCGATGGGCCTGCGGGAGCTCACCTGCGTGAAGTTCATCGTGCGCGGGGATGGACAGACCCGCGGCTGACCACCTCGGTCCGGCGGAATCGGAGTGACAGGGCTCCGACCGATAAGTTCCACCGGATGGATTCCCGATTCGTTTCCCCTGACGCCGTCCGATCCCGACTCCGGGACGTCGACTACCTCTCCGACGACGCGATCGCCGGGGTCGTCTTCCTCGCCGATCGTCTCGGCAAGCCGATCCTCGTGGAGGGGCCGGCGGGAACCGGCAAGACGCAGCTCGCCAAGTCGGTGGCCGAGATCCTCGGCGCACGTCTCATCCGTCTGCAGTGCTACGAGGGTCTCGACGAATCGAAGGCGCTCTACGAGTGGAACTACAAGAAGCAGCTGCTTCGCATCCAGGCCGAGCGCAACAACGAATCCACCTGGGAGGACATCGAGACCGACATCTTCTCCGATGAGTTCCTCCTCACCCGACCCCTGCTCGAGGCGATCCGTTCCGATGATCCCGTCGTGCTGCTGATCGACGAGGTCGATCGCGTCGAGATCGAGACCGAGGCGCTGCTCCTCGAGATCCTCTCCGATTACCAGGTCTCCATCCCCGAGCTCGGCACCATCACCGCCAAGCAGATCCCGATGGTGTTCCTCACCTCCAACAACACCCGTGAGCTCTCCGAGGCCCTGAAACGGCGCTGCCTGTTCCTGCACATCGACTATCCCGACATGGAACGGGAGAAGGAGATCGTGCTCACGAAGGTGCCCGAGATCACCGACAACCTCGCCGATCAGGTGACCCGCATCGTTCGCTCGATCCGTCAGCTGGAGCTCAAGAAGTCCCCGTCGGTGTCCGAGACCATCGACTGGGCCCGCACGCTGCTGATGCTCGGTGTCGAGTCGATCACCGAGGCCGATGCCATCGACACGCTGAACATCCTGCTCAAGTACCAGAGCGACATCACCCGGGCCACCAAGGAACTCTCGGCGGACACGACGCAGCGCCGTCCGGGCGTTCCGCGCACGTCCTGATCGATCCGATCGAACCCCCTGCGCCCATGACCATCGCCGAACCATCGCAGTCGTCCATGCTCGATCTGCTCACGGGCTTCATCGTCGAACTCCGTGCCGCGGGCCTCCCCGTGAGCCTCACCGAGAACCTCGACGCCATGCAGGCGATCACGCATATCCCGATCGAGGATCGCAACGCGTTCAAGTACGCGCTGGCGGCCACGCTGGTGAAGAACAACGCGCACTGGCGGGCCTTCGAGACGGTGTTCGAGGTCTACTTCTCGTTGCGCGGCCCGGCCTACGCACTCGGCGGCGGCGATGAACTGCCCGAACTCGATGACGATGACACCGCCGCCAATCCCGAGGCCGCCGGCGCCGGCAACGGCGGTGGCGGGGGAGAGGCACTCACCCCCGAGCAGATGGCGGAGATGCTCTTCAAGGCGCTCCAGCAGGGTGATGACGCCATGCTCCGGGCCCTCGCCCGTCAGGCGGTCACCCGTTACGCGGGCATGGAGCCCGGTCGACCGGTCGGTGGCACCTATTACCTCTACCGCACGCTGCGGAACCTCGATCTGGACAACGTGCTCGAGCAGTTGATGTCCCAGGCGAAGGAGCAGGCGCCGGCGCCGCTCACCCCGCTCGAGGAACGTCTCGAGCAGGACGAGTTCCAGTCCCGGGTCGATCGCCTGAAGCAGGAGATCGAGGCCGAGATCCGTCGTCGACTCGTGGCCGATCGTGGTGTCGAGGCCATGGCCAAGACCCTCCGGAAGCCCCTGCCCGAGGACGTCGACTTCATGCACGCCAGTCGTGAGGAGCTCATGGGTCTGCGCAAGGCGATCTACCCGCTCACGCGCAAGCTCGCTGTCCGGCTGGCCCGGAAGCGGCGACACGGTCGCAAGGGGCCCCTCGACTTCCGCAACACCGTCCGCCATTCGCTCAGCTACGGCGGTGTGCCCGCCGATCCCAAGTTCCGCTATCCGCGACCCGCCAAGCCGGAGATCTTCGTCATCGCCGACATCTCCGGTTCGGTGGCCGCCTTCGCCCGGTTCACGCTGCAGCTCGTGCATGCGATCTCGGGTCAGTTCTCACGGGTCCGCTCCTTCGTGTTCATCGATGGCATCGATGAGGTCACCCGCTTCTTCGAGGGCGTGGACGACATCAGTCAGGCGATCCATCGGGTCAACACCGAGGCCGATGTCGTGTGGGTCGATGGACATTCCGACTACGGCCATGCCTTCGAGGTGTTCTGGGATCGCTACGGCCGGGAGATCAGCCCCAAGACCACGATCCTCATCCTCGGCGATGCCAGGAACAACTATCACGCCTCGCAGTCCTGGGTCATCAAGGAGATGCGCAAGAAGGCGCGGCATGTCTACTGGTTGAACCCCGAGCCGAAGGCCTACTGGGACACCGGCGACTCCATCGTGGGGGAGTACGGCGCCCATTGCGACGGCACCTATGAGTGCCGCAACCTGCGCCAGCTGGAGAAGTTCGTCGAAGTCCTCGAATGAGCGCCCGGTGCGGCGCCCGGGTCAGGATTGCTGGAGCAGTTCGGCGACCCTGAAGGCCAGATCGAGAGACTGACGGCCGTTGAGGCGCGGATCGCACATGGTCTCGTAGCGGTTGCCGAGATCGGCGTCGAGGATCTCCTCGGCGCCACCGAGGCATTCGGTGACGTCGTCGCCGGTGAGCTCGATATGCACGCCGCCGGGCCAGGTCCCGACCTCGCGATGCGCACGGAAGAACCCGGCGATCTCGGCGAGCACCGCATCGAAATGGCGGGTCTTGCGTCCGCTGGGTGCGGTGAAGGTGTTGCCGTGCATCGGGTCACATGCCCAGGCGACGGGGTGACCGGCAGCCTGCACCGCTCGCAGCAGCGGCGGAAGGGCCTCGGCGATGGTGTCGGCGCCCATGCGGGTGATGAGGGTGAGTCGACCGGGGATCCGATCCGGGTTGAGTGCCTCGCAGAGGGCGAGCACATCATCAGGGGAGACCGACGGACCGACCTTGCATCCGACGGGGTTCCCGACGCCGGACAGGAAGTGGACGTGGGCGCCGTCGAGCTGACGGGTGCGCTCGCCGATCCAGAGCATGTGCGCCGAGCAGTCGTACCAGTCGCCCGTGAGCGAGTCCTGACGGGTCAGTGCCTCTTCGTATCCGAGGATGAGGGCCTCATGGCTGGTGGAGACGTCGACGGTGTGGAGCTGGGGGGTGGCCTCGGTGTCGATGCCGCACGCCGCCATGAACCGGAGCGTGCGATCGATGCCGGCGGCCACCTCCTCGTAGCGGCGACCTTCGGCGCTGGAGGCCACGAACTCCTGGTTCCACGCATGCACCCGGGAGAGGTCACCGAAGCCGCCCTTGGCGAAGGCCCGGACCAGGTTGAGGGTGGACGCCGACTGGTGATAGGCGGTGAGGAGTCGGGACGGGTCGGCGCGGCGCGACGATTCGTCGAAGGCGATGTCGTTCACCATGTGGCCGCGGAACGACGGGAGGGTCACACCGTCGATCGTCTCGTCATCGGCCGAGCGGGGCTTGGCGAACTGCCCGGCGATGCGACCGACCTTCACGACCGGCACGCCGGAGGAGTACATGAGCACGACGGCCATCTGCAGCATGACCTTGAGCTTGTCGCGGATGGAATCAGCGGAGAACGAGTCGAAGGATTCGGCGCAATCGCCCGCCTGGAGCAGGAAGGCCCGTCCACCGGCGACCCGGGCGAGATCCGAGGTGAGCTTGCGGGCCTCACCGGCGAAGACCAGGGGCGGAAGGGTGCTGAGCACAGCCACTGCGGCGTCGAGTTCGGCTGGATCGGCCCACACCGGCTGCTGGACGGCAGGGAACTGCCGCCATGATGTGGGGGACCATTGAGTGCTCACGAGTGACTACGTTGTCCGATCCCGGGGTCCCGGCGCAAAGCCGTTTCCGCCGGTGGCGCTCAGATGGCGTCGATCGGCTCGCCGGCGTGCTCCTTGACGGTGGTGACCGCCCGCTTCACGAGGCGACGGGCCGCCTCAGCCGTGACGCCGAGCTCATCGCCGACCTCGCGGTAGGAACGCCGCTGGCCATCGGCCAGGCCGAACCGGGCCTCGACGGCGAACCGGGCTCGGGCGTCGAGCACCGAGAGGAGATCGGTGATCATCTGCTCGTCGATGCGGTCCATGACGATCTGCTCCGGACCGGGCAGGGAGTCCGGGATGAGGTCGATGAGCTGGTTGGAGTCGTCCTCACCGATGGTGCGATCGAGTGAGGTCGGGGTGGTGAGGCGGTGGAGCGCAGCATGTTCTGCGTCGAGTTCGTCTCCGTTGCCGCTGACCTGCCGAAGAGCTGCTCGGAGGCTCGCCGAGCGATCCCCGGGGAGCCGGACGAGACTCGCCTTCTGGTCGAGGGCACGCCCGATGGCCTGACGGATCCAGAAGGTGGCGTAGGTGGAGAACTTGAACCCCTTGCGCCAGTCGAACTTGTCGACGGCGTGCTCCAGACCGATGTTGCCCTCCTGAACGAGATCGAGCAGTTCCATGCCCGGCGGGAGGGGATAGCGGCGGGCCACGCTCACGACCAGACGGAGGTTGGCCCGGATGAAACGGTCCTTGGCCGAAGCGGCGGCCCGGACGGCGCGCTTGAGTTCGGGTGTCCGCTCCCCGCCCTCGATGCGAGCGGAGGCCTCGACGCCCTTCTCGATGATCTGGGCGAGCTCCCGCTCCTCGAGCGCGGTGAGCAGCGGCACGAGGCCGATCTCGTTGAGGTACTGGCCGACTGAATCGCTCATGTCACTTCTCTCCATCCGGATCTGATGACCGGTGTCTGCGGTGACCCTCCACCCGGACCGAACGGCTGGGCTCCTGCAGGATCACATGGGTGTAACCGCACGGAGTGACGACAATGTTCCGTCTCCGTCCGGTGACTTGTGTCACGTCATGGTGCGAACTCCCCGTGAGGCGGGTAGAGGCTCCAGCGACCCGCTCGGGTCCCCCTGCAGCTCGAACCGTAGGATGATCGGATGGAAGGCGGAATCCCTCGTCTGGGTCTGTTCGGCGGCACGTTCGATCCACCGCATATCGGGCACCTCGAGGTGGCGATGCAGGTCCGTTCGGCCCTCTCCCTCGACCGGGTGCTGCTGATCGTGGCCAACGAGCCCTGGCAGAAGGTCGGTTCGAGACCGATCTCCGCACCAGCCGATCGGCTGGCGATGACCCGCGCAGCAGCCGATGGTCTCGGCGGTATCGAGGTCTCGTCCATCGAGATCGACCGCGGGGGACCATCGTTCATGATCGAGACGCTCGAGCAGTTGTCCGGGCAGCTTCCCGGCGCCGAACTGTTCCTCATCGTGGGGGCCGATGCGGCGGCGGGGCTGCACACCTGGCATCGCTCCGAGGAGCTGGGCGCACTCGCGACCCTGGTCATCGTGGACCGCCCGGGGGAGGACGCCCTCTCTGACACGTCCCAGTGGCCCGAGCCATGGCGGGATGGAACCGACGTGCGACACCTCGCGATCCGGACGACCGATGTCTCGTCATCGCAGCTGCGTACGGCGCTGGAGGATGGGGTCGATGATCCCGGGCATCTTCCGGAGGCGGTGCTGACATACATCAGGGAGCACCGGCTGTACGGTGGGGGGGTCTCATGACTGATCCACTCTGGCCCGAAGAACCCCCCGCCGACCCTGCGTCGCCTGCTCCGCTCGATGATCCCATCGCCGCGCTGCTCGCCGATGTCTGGACCCAACCGCAGGTCCGAAAGGCCGAGATCGTCGAACCAGCTGTCGCCCCAGCTGATGAATCGGCAGGGTCGATCCCGATCCCGGTGCCGGCAGCGGTGCAGTCGGCCATCTCCCGCTTCTCGCGTCGTGGGTTCCTGGTGGCACTCGTCGCTCTCGCCGTGGTGGCGGTGGCGCTCGTCTGGTTCGGGATGCGGGTCATCCTCGACAGCAGCGATGGAAGGATCGTCTCGGCGGAGTCGGATCGCACGAAGCCGGGATTCGAGGCCATCGTCGAGAAGACCCCGACCGCACTCGTGTTCACCACGACCGACGACGGTCAGCTCGACGGGGCCACGCTGCTCGCCCTGACCTCCGAGGGTGATGGCGGGTTGATGAGCATCCCCGTCGAGACCGACGTCTACATCGCCCCGACACCCGGTGCCATCGTTCCGATCACCCTGCGGTCGTTGTTCGCCGCCAACGGCGCTGATGCTGCCCGGTCCTCACTCGGCGAACTGCTGAACCTGACCTTCACCGACACGTTCATCCTCCGGTCCACTGATCTGGCAGCGCTCGTGGCGCCGGCTGCCCCGCTCACCGTGAGCAATCCCTCGGCCGTCACGGTCGGGGGCGATGAACTCTTCCCGAAGGGTTCGATCCAGATCACCGCTGAGCAGGTGTGGAGCTATCTTTCCGCTCGGTCCGACGGCTCCTCGGAACTCGACCGGACGCTGCGTCAGCAGGCGTTCTGGAAGGGATGGCTGGGGTCGATCGGAGCGAAGGGCGCTGATGTGGCCGTCCAGGTCCCCACATCCGCCGGGATCGGTCGCTATCTCGCTGCACTCGCAGTCGACCGCCTCACCGTCGAGACTCTTCCGGTCACCGATCTCCCGGGTACTCCCGAGGAGCCGGTCCAGTATCGCCTCGCCCCCGGACTCACCGGAGCCTCGGCGGTGGCACAGATCGTGCCGTTCCCCGACGGGTCGCCCGGTCGCCGCCCGCGGCTGAAGGTCCTCGACGGCACCGGTGACCTCTCCGATGCCGAGGGCCCTGCCATCGTGCTCGCCGCCGGCGGCGGACAGGTCGACATCATCGGCAATGCTCCGTCCTTCGGGGCGGACACCACGTCGATCACCTATTTCGATCCGGCCCAGCGCGAGGCCGCCGAGCGCATGCGTGCAGCTCTCGGTGTCGGCGAGGTCGTGGAGAGCAAGCAGACGAACTCGGCACTCGATCTCACCGTGATGATCGGCGCCGACTACCAGACACGAACGTCGACAACCTCACCTGGAGGACCCGGTGCCTGATCCGAACCCGAGCGAGAGCGAGAGCCTCGCATGGGTCATCCAAGCGGCTCGTGCAGCAGCATCGAAGACCGACGAGCCCACGGTCGTCCTCGACGTCGGTGAGGTGCTCTCGATCACGGGCTGGTTCGTCATCACCGGCGGGACCAACACTCGTCAGGTGCGCACCATCTCCGAGACGATCGAGGAGCAGATCGACGCCATCGGTGGGCCGAAACCGCTCCGTATCGAAGGGCTCGATTCATCGCAGTGGATCCTCATGGATTACGGCGATTTCATCGTCCATGTGTTTCTGGATGAGACACGGGCCTTCTACGACCTCGAGCGTCTCTGGCGGGATGTCCCCGCCGTGGAGTGGAGCTAAGGAGAATCGAACTCCTGGCCTCTTCCATGCCATGGAAGCGCTCTACCAACTGAGCTATAGCCCCGTGAGGAAGGCGAACATTACCGGTGGATGCGCTGTTCGCAAAATCGTCGATCGGGAGTCTCACAACGACCGGTCGGTGAGCATCCGGAACTCCGCGCGGAGGTGTTCGACGATCGGGGGGCCGGGGCTGGTCGCCTACGATCGGCGCCATGGCTGACGTGTACGACCCGCAGGCGATCGAGCAGAGATGGCAGACCCGCTGGGACGTCGAGGGCACGTATCAGGTCGAGAACGACGACCCCCGTCCGCACTGGTACACGCTGTGCATGTACCCGTATCCGAGCGGTTCGGCGCATATGGGTCATGTGCGCAACTACACCTTCGGTGATGTGATCGTCCGGTACCGGACGATGAACGGGTACGCCGTGCTCTCGCCGATGGGTTTCGACAGCTTCGGTCTGCCCGCCGAGAACGCCGCCATCAAGACGGGTCGTCATCCGCGAGAGTTCACCGATGAGCGGATCGTGCAGCTGCGCAGCTCGATCCTGCGGATCGGGGCGGTCTACGACTGGCGTCGTCAGGTCACGAGCCACAGTCCGGAGTACCAGCGCTGGACGCAGTGGATCTTCCTGAAGTTCCTCGAGGCCGGCCTCGCGTATCGCCGCAATGCACCGGTGAACTGGTGCCCGGGCTGTCAGACCGTTCTGGCCAACGAACAGGTCCTCGCCGATGGCACCTGTGAGCGATCGGGCGATGCCGTCGAGAAGCGCGATCTCAACCAATGGTTCCTGAAGATCACCGACTACGCCCAGCAGCTGCTCGATGATCTCGACGGACTCGACTGGCCCGAGCGGGTCAAGACCATGCAGCGGAACTGGATCGGACGCTCCGAGGGTGCGGAGTTCTCGATGCCGTTCACAGATGGGTCCGGGAACCTGATCGAGGGCGTCGCTGCGCTGCAGGTGTTCACCACCCGCCCGGACACGGCCTTCGGCATGACCTACGCGGTCATGGCGCCCGAGCATCCGCTCGTGGCCGACATCGTGTCGGAGGACCAGCGTCGGGCGGTCGAGGACTTCATCGCCCTGGCCCGTCAGTCGAGCGATGTGGAGCGCATGTCGTCGGAGGGTTCCCTCGACAAGCGTGGGGTGTTCACCGGAGCGCATGTGCGCAATCCGTTCACCGGTCGGCCGGTCCCGGTGTATCTCGCCGATTACGTGCTCATGGGGTACGGCACCGGGGCGATCATGGCGGTGCCGGCGGAGGATCAGCGCGACTGGGACTTCGCCATGGCGCATGGTCTTCCGATCATCCGCACCATCGCCACTCCTGAGGATTTCGACGGCGAGGCCTACACCGGCGACGGCGTCCACGTGAACAGCGAGTGGCTCGACGGCATGGCCAAGGATGAGGCCATCGAGGCGGCGATCGCATTCCTCGAGCGCGAAGGGATCGGGGAGGGGCGGATCAACTTCCGGCTCCGTGATTGGCTGGTCAGTCGTCAGCGGTTCTGGGGCTGTCCGATCCCCGTCGTGCACTGCGCCTCCTGCGGGGTGGTGCCCGTCCCGGTCGAGCAGCTCCCTGTCCTGGCCCCCGATGATGTCGAGTTCCTGCCCACCGGTGAGTCCCCGCTGCGGGCCCATGAGGGTTTCCTGCACACGACCTGCCCATCGTGCGGGGCGGCGGCGCAGCGCGAGACCGACACCATGGACACGTTCGTCGACTCCTCCTGGTACTTCCTCAGGTTCACCGAACCCTGGAACGACGATTCGCCGTTCTCCGCTGCCGCAGCGGATTCCTGGATGGCAGTGGATCAGTACATCGGTGGTGTGGAGCACGCGATCCTGCACCTGATGTACGCCCGCTTCTTCACGAAGGCGCTGTCGGATCTCGGCGTCGCCCCTGCGGGGCTGCGGGAGCCCTTCACCCGCTTGTTCACCCAGGGCATGATCCGTCTCGGCGGGGACAAGATGTCCAAGTCGAAGGGCAATCTCGTGGCGCCGGAGGAGATCCTCGACGCACAGGGGGCCGATGCGCTGCGTCTGGCCCACATGTTCGTCGGACCGCCGCAGGACGACGTCGACTGGGAGGGCGTCGGGATCGACGGCTGCGCCCGGTTCCTGCAGCGGGTGTGGCGTCTGGCGCAGGGCGAGGTCGGCCAGCTGCCCATCCAGCGGGAACGTTCGCCCCGGGATGTCGAGATCCTGCGCTCCTGCCATCGACTGATCGTGAAGGTGGACGAGGACTTCGAGCGGTGGTCGTACAACACCGCTGTGGCCTCCTTCATGGAGTTCACGAACGAGCTGTACCGCTATGTGCAGTCAGAGCAGGGGCCGGAGGCGGGCACGCTCGCCGAATGCGTCGACACACTCCTGCTGCTCATGGCACCCATGGCCCCGCACATCACCGCCGAGCTGTGGGAGATGCGACGCGGTGGGCACATCCATCTCGAACGGTGGCCGGAGGCCGATCCGGCGCTGCTGGTGGTGGACACCGTCACCCTCGTGGTCCAGGTCAACGGGAAGGTCCGCGACCGGATCGAGGTCGACGCCGCGATCTCCGAGGACGCGGCCCGGGATCTGGCGCTCGCCAGCGAGAAGGTGCAGTCGTTCCTCGAGGGGGCGGAGATCCGCAAGGTGATCTCCCGTCCGCCGAACCTCGTCAATCTCGTCGTCTGAGACGCAGGGTCATTCCTGCTCGCGCAGGAACTGCTCGAGTTCGGCGGCGAGATCCTCGCCGGTGGGGAGTGGCGCGGCGGGGGTCGTATCGATGATGGCGTCGACCTGGATCTCGAGCTGACGCACCATCGCCACATGCTCCTCGCTGTTGGCGACCAGTTCGTCGAGGCGATGACGGGTGGTCCTGGCATCGTCGACGAGTGAACCGAGCGGGAACTGGAGCCCGGCCACCGATCGGAGACCCTCGATGAGTGCGAAGGCGCCATCGGGGTAGGGCATGCCGGCGGCGTAGTGGGGGACCTGCGCCCACAGACCTGTGGCGGGCACTCCCTCGTCGGCGCAGCTGCGTTCGATCACGGCATGCACACCGGCGGGCACATCGATGCGACCGGGCACATTGCCGATCCGGGATGCCAGATCATTCGTGGTGGCCGTCGAGACGAGTCGGGTGGCCCGGGTGTGCGGCACCGGTGCAGGGTAGGCACCGAGCCCGTACACGGTGGAGACGCCGAACTCGAGGGCGAGATCGGCGACGGCCGAGCCGAAGGCCCGCCACCGATGGTCGGGTTCGACGCCGACGAGGAACAGCACCTCGTTGCCGACACGGTCGACGCCGGCCCGCAGTTCGATCGAGGGCCAGGTGAGGCCGGTGTTGATGCCGTCGAGCAGATGCATCGTGGGGCGGCGTGATCGGTGATCGAGCAGTGCATCGGTGTCGAACACGGCGAGGGTGATGGTGTCGAGATCCTCGAGGATCGTGCCGAGCGCGTTGGCGGATGCGAATCCGGCGTCGATCCAGCCGTCGAGTCCGAGGATGAGCGCCGGGGCGTCGAGTTCCGGGGAGTCGAGCAGTTCATAGAGCTCAGCCATGGTGCGAACCGATCCTTCCGTCGAGCGCCGCCATCCCGGCAGCACCCAGCGCTGCGACCTGGGAGGAGAACGGGTCGTCGTCGGTGGCGGCGGTTCCCATCGCCCCGGCCCGGTAGCGCACGAGCACGCCCTGCAGGATGCAGGCCAGCTTCCAGTAGCCGAGGGCCACGTAGTACCCGATGCCCGAGAGATCCCGGCCGGTGCGATCGGCGTAGAGGTCGAGCAGCTGTGAGCGGGAGGCGAAGCCCTCGACGGTGGATCCCTGCGGGAGGCCGATGGAGATGGTGTCGTCGGCCTCGGTCCAGTACACGAGCATCAGGCCGACGTCGGCGAGCGGATCGCCGAGGGTGCACAGCTCCCAGTCGAGCACCGCGGCGATCGAGCCGTCGGGTTCGAGGATGCAGTTGTCGAGGCGGTAGTCGCCATGGACGATCGTGGCCGGACCCTGGACGGGGACCGAGGAGGCGAGACGCGCATGGAGGTCCTCGATGACCGGCACCTCGGTGTCCTTCGTGGCCTCCCACTGCTTGTGCCAGCGGGAGAGCTGCCGTTCGACGTACGACTCCCGACGACCGAGATCGCCGAGCCCCACGGCATCGATGTCGACCTCATGGATCGATCCGAGCACATCGACGAGGTTGCGACCGGCGGCCCTCCGCCCGGCGAGTGGCATCGTCTCCGCAGCGGCGACATCACGGGCGATGATCCCGTCCACGTGGTCCATCACGTAGAACGGTGCGCCGTTGACGGCCTCGTCATCGCAGAAGCCGACGAGCGGGGCCACCGGGACGGCGGTCGGTGCGAGGGCCGAGATGATCCGATGCTCGCGGGCCATGTCGTGGGCCGTGGCCAGCACATGGCCGAGAGGGGGTCGACGCAGGACCCAGCACCCGCCGGCGGTGTCGCGGAGGCGGTAGGTCAGGTTCGAGAGTCCACCGGTGATCAGCTCGAACGACAGTGGCGCGGCGATGCCGGGGACGCGCTCGGCCATCCAACCGGTGACCGCTTCGGCGTTGATCCCTGCGACTTCGACGTTCGATCCCACATGACCTCCCTCGGGTCCTGACACGCTACCGGTCGGCTGGCGTCGTGGCGGCGTGGGAGCGGCCCTATCCTGCCCTCGTGACCTTCGATACGACCGACGCCACCTTCCAGACAGATGTGCTCGAGCGATCGCTCACCACACCGGTGATCGTGGACCTCTGGGCGCCATGGTGCGGGCCGTGCACGACACTCGGCCCGATCCTCGAGAAGGTCGTGGACGAGACCGGGGGAGCGGTCGTGCTCGCCAAGGTCAACGTCGATGAGAACCCGCAGATCGCCCAGGCCTTCAAGGCCCAGAGCATCCCGGCGGTGCATGCGATCATCGACGGCAAGCTCGGTCCAGGGTTCCTCGGGGCGCGTCCCGAGTCAGAGGTGCGCGAATTCGTCCAGTCCATCCTCCCGAACAGAGAGCTCACCGAGGTGGAGCGACTCCGTGAGATCGGCGACGAGGCGTCGTTGCTCGCCGCGCTCGAGCTCGAGCCCGCTGATGACCTCACGATCTGCGATCTCGCCGAGCTCTACGCAGCCGAGAGCCGTTTCGAGGAGGCCCTCCGGCTCCTCGACCGGATCCCCGAATCCGCAGACACCCGTCGGATCGCCGCCTACGCCCGCAGTGAGGGGCGCTATGCCACCGACGAGTCGATCATGGAACGGCTCGATGCGCTCCTCATGATCGTGAAGGGCGATGACGACGCCCGTCGGGAGTTCCTCGATCTGCTCGAACTGCTCGGACCCGACGACCCCCGCACCGCAGGGCTGCGACGCCGGCTCACCTCCACGCTCTTCTGAGCAGCGCCGGCGGATCGGCTGCGCCACTGGGTGGTGCAGCGTCGGGATCGGTCCGTTCGCCCCATGACCGCCAGACGGGGCGCCCGTAATCTGCTCCGGCTTCCCCGAGCATCGTCACGTCCGCGCCCACAGCGCGAGGAGTCCCGATGATCGAGCGGATCACCGAAACCATCGAGCAGCTGCGATCCCGGTTCGGCGATCGCACCGTTCTCATCGCCGGCGCAGCGGTCGTCGCTGTGATCCTCGTGATGGGGCTCATCCTGCTCTCGTCCGCGACTCGGGGTGGGGCCGCTCCGGAAGCGGCGTCGACCCCGGTGCTGTTCGATCCTCCGGTCACCACCACGACGACGCCGCCCCGGGTGACGGTGCACGTGCTCGGAGCGGTACGCCGACCGGGTCTCCTGCGTCTTGCGGTCGGTGCTCGTGTCGCCGATGCGATCGAGGCCGCTGGCGGCGTCGCCGATGATGTCGACATCGATCGGGTGAATCTGGCGGCCCCACTCGAGGACGGTCAGCGGGTCTACGTGGCGAGGCTCGGACAGGACGTGGCCCCCGGTGTGGCGAGCGATCCGGTGCAGGGCGCTGCTCCTTCTGGAACCGATGCGGCCGCAACTCCGTCGCATGTGGATCTCAACACCGCCACCGCACAGCAGCTCGAGGCCCTCCCCGGCGTCGGTCCCTCGACGGCATCGGCGATCCTCGACGAGCGTCGTCGTCTCGGCAGGTTCGCCAGTGTCGACCAGCTCCTCGACGTCCGCGGGATCGGTGACGCCAAGCTCGGGGCCATCCGGGATCTCGTCACCGTCGAGTGACATCTCGAACCTCGGGACCGCCGTTGACGGAGGAACCGATCCGCCAGCGCCCGGCCGGTCGGCTGCATCGCACGGCCCGGGACAGCTGGGCGGTGATCGCTGCGGTCCTCGTGTTCGTGGCGGCGTCGTTCCCGATTGGAATCCCCGTCTGGCTCGCCGTGATGCTGATGGTTCCGGCACTGATCATCGCCCGGCCGTTGGTGGTCCTCGCTGCAGTCGGGATCCTGGGTTCGGCACTGGCCGCTCAAGCGGTCCAGGGATGTCGGGCCGAACTGCCGTCCCGATACGACGGGATCGTGCAGCTGGCCGCGGACCCGGTGGTGGAGCACGATTCGGTCAGCGTCGATGTGCGTTCCTCGATCGGTCGTCTGCAACTGGTCACCGACGGGAGCGGGGCAGCGGCGATCGCTTCGGCCTCGGCAGGCGATCGGTTCAGCTTGCGCGGTCATCTCCGAAGGCTCGATCACGAGCTGCTCTGGTTGCATCTGCGAGGGAGGCTCGTGGTGGATGGGGCCGCGACCCGGGTGCCATCCACCGCAGCAGTCTCGGGAGTCACGGCACTTCGCGCACTGTTCCAGCGGGGCGCCCGGGTGCTTCCCGCCGAGCTGCGACCGCTCGAACTGGGATTCGTGATCGGTGATGACCGCGGCGTGCCACCGATTATCCGCTCAGACCTCGAGCAGGCCGGGCTCTCCCACCTGATGGTCGTGAGCGGGGAGAACCTCGGTTTCCTCCTGCTGCTCGTCGGTCCGGCGCTGGGTCGACTCGGTCTCCGCCGGAGGTACATCGCCGTTGCAGTCGTCCTCCTGCTGTTCGTCGGTGTGACCCGGTTCGAGCCCTCCGTGCTGCGGGCCACGGCCATGGCAGCGGTGCTGGCGACGTCGGTCCTGCTCGGTCGCCCCTCCAGTCCGACCCGGCTGCTGGGGCTCGGTGTCGTGGCGGTGGTGCTGATCGATCCGCTCCTGGTGCATTCCGTCGGGTTCCGGTTGTCGGTGGCGGCGACGGCCGGGATCATCGTGCTGTCCGGCCGGCTCGCATCGATCCTGCCGTTCCCACGACGACTCTCCCTCGCGGTCGCCGTCCCCGTGGCGGCTCAGGCAGGTGTGATGCCCATCGCCCTGTTCACCTTCGGGCCGCCGTCGCTCTTCGCCATCCCTGCGAACATCCTCGCCGCACCCGCTGCGGCGTTCATCATGATGTGGGGATGCACCGCCGGGGTGATCGCCGGCGTCGTCCCCGACCTGCTCGCCGCTGTGCTGCACTGGCCGACCCGGCTGGCTCTGCTGTGGGTCACCCACGTGGCGGCGTTCGTATCCCGACCCAGCCTCACGCCGTTCGCAGCAGGGTGTGCAGCCTTCATCGCGCTCGTCCTGCTGGTTCGACTCGTCCGTCGTCGCAGCGAGCGTCGGATGCTGTTCGTGCTGCTGCTGGTCACGCTGGTTCCACTCGTGATGCTCGTGGGCATCCGGCTGCACG
The DNA here is from genome assembly GCA_947446975.1 of Microthrixaceae bacterium. Classification (GTDB taxonomy): domain Bacteria; phylum Actinomycetota; class Acidimicrobiia; order Acidimicrobiales; family Acidimicrobilacustridaceae; genus Acidimicrobilacustris. Next base: position 23,704 of record CANFHM010000006.1, on the reverse strand, counting down.
GACACGAGGGTGGCTGCACGAAGACTGCGGGAGCCACGATCTGTCGATCGTCGGTTGACGCCACCACAGTGGTGGCCGTCGGCGGCGGTGTCGATGTGCGTGCACTCCTCGGAGCGCTGCGGAGCGCAGGGACCACCGAGCTCGATCTCCTCGTGCGCACGAGTTCCGCGGCAGCGGCGATGACGGCGGTCGAGCAGCTGGAGCAGCGGGTGGAGGTGCGGTCGAGGATCGGTCCCGAGGACGTCGGGGGAGCGAGCGGCAGCACCCCCCGGACGCTGCAGATGGGTTCGATCGGGGTGTCGCTCCGGAGCAGCGGATCTGGTCTCGACGTGACGATGACAGAGGGTGCGCGACGATCGCCCTGACCGATCCCCACCGCCATCGCCGCGGGTAGGGTCGGCCCGTGAACCTCGACCTCGGCACCACCCGCTTCGACATCACCCACCGGGCCGTGGTGATGGGGATCCTGAATCGCACCCCGGACTCCTTCTACGACCAGGGCGCCTACTACGCCTTCGATGATTTCCTTCGGAAGGCCGAGCAGCTGGTGCTCGACGGCGCCGACTTCCTCGATGTGGGTGGGGTGAAGGCCGGACCCGGGGAGGAGGTCACCGAGGCCGAGGAGCTCGACCGCGTGGTTCCGGCGGTGGAGGCCCTCCGCGCCCGGTTCGATCTCCCGTTGTCCGTCGACACCTGGCGAGCATCGGTGGCCGAGGCCTGTTTCGCGGCGGGCGCCGTGGTGGGCAACGACATCAGTGGCTTCGCCGATCCCGACTACCTCGACGTCTGTGCCCGGGCCGGCGCATCGGTCGTGGCCACCCATATCCGCCTCCGCCCGAGGGTCCCGGATCCTGATCCCCAGTACGACGATCTGGTGCCCGATGTGGTGTCGTTCCTCGCTGACCGGGCCGGTCGTGCCGAGGCTGCAGGCATTCCCCGGGAGCGGATCATGGTCGATGCCGGGCTCGACCTCGGCAAGTCGGAGCTGCAGTCGCTCGAGCTGCTGCGCCGGTCCGATGCGCTCGTGGCGCTCGGGCACCCGGTGTTCCTCTCCGCCTCGAACAAGCGGTTCCTCTGGACCCTGCTCGATGTCGAGCGCGGTTCCGCCGGCGACGGCACGATGGCGGCCCACTCGCTCGGCATCGCGCTCGGCTGTCGCATCCTGCGGTCGCATGATGTGCGCAACGGCCGGAGGGTCGCCGACATGATGGCGGCGATCCTGCAGGCGGCCTGATCATGGCGGCGCCCATCATCGTGGTCAAGGGCGGTGACGAGGTCCTGCTGGGCGCCGGGCTCACCGAGCTGCTCCACGAGTTGGTGGGTACCGAGGATCGGGCGCTGCTCGTCGAGGAGCTCCTCATCGACACCCACGTCGCGCCCGACGATGACGGCTACGACATCGCCCGTCTCGTCGATGCGGCGCAGACCCCACCGTTCCTCACCGAGCGTCGCATCATCGTGAGTCGGCACAGCGCCGTGTTCTCCACCAAGGACGCCGTCGCCCCGCTGGTGGCGTATCTGGCCGATCCTCTCGCCTCGAACACCGTGGTGCTGGTGTGGGAGAAGGATCCGCGCCCGCAGCGGCAACCCAAGCTCCCAGCGGTCCCCAAGTCGCTCCTCGACGCCGTGACGGCCTGCGGGGGTTCGGTGGTCGACACCTCGGGGGGCACTGGGAAGGCTCAGGAGGCCTGGATCACCGAGCAGCTCCGAGCGGCCGCGGTGAGCTTCGACGCATCGGCGCAGAAGCTCCTCGCCGAGCATGTGGGCAGCGAGCTCGGTCGTCTCCCGGGGATCCTGACCACCCTCGAAGGGGTGTTCGGTTCCGGGGCACGAGTCTCGGCTGCTGATGTGGAGCCGTTCCTCGGTGTCGCCGGCGACATCGCACCATGGGATCTCACCGATGCCATCGACAAGGGCGATGTCGTCGATGCCCTCGATGCGCTGCAGAGGATGCTCGTCGGAGGTTCGCGGCACCCGCTGCAGGTGCTCGCCACCCTCAACACGCACTACCTGCGCATGGTGCAGCTCGACAGTCCCGACATCCGGGGCGAGAAGATGGCCGCCGAGGTCCTCGGACTCAAGGGCAGCACGTTCCCGGCGAAGAAGGCACTCGACGGGGCGCATCGTCTCGGCAGCGCCCGCCTGGCGGAGTTCGTGGCCCTGCTCGCCCGGGCCGATCTGGACCTGCACGGTGCGAAGAACTGGCCGCCGGAACTCGTGGTCGAGGTGCTCGTCGCCCGGCTGGCCGGCCGCAGCAGGGCTGCCCGCAGTTCCCGACGGTGAGGATCACCGCCCGCACGCGCAACAGCCCCGGAACCATCCCGGGGCTGTGACTCGGTGCTGCGATGTTCAGATCTGCTGCAGTGTCAGTCGGCGCTCTGGGCGGCGTTGATGCGCTTCATCAGACGGCTCTTGCGACGGGCCGCCGTGTTCTTGTGGATGACGCCCTTCGTGGCGGCGGTGTCGATGCGCTTCACGGCCTCGCGGGCGACCTCGGTGGTGTTGTCCGCACCGGACTCGGCGGCGGCGAGGGCGCGCTTGGTGCGGGTCTTCAGCTCCGAGCGGACGGCCTTGTTGCGCAGGCGGGCCTTCTCGTTCTGACGGTTGCGCTTCATCTGGCTCTTGATGTTCGCCATGGGACACCTTCGGGTTGAGTCAGCCCTGATGGGCTCGATCGGGGGAGCGGGCACGGGAGTGCCGCACACGGACCCTGCACCTTAGCCGAGCCGAGCGGTCGGATCACAGTACGGGCGGATCGTCGACCGAGAACTAGTCTGACTGCTCCCCTCATCCGAAGGACAGCGTGCTCGTGGCTTCGCTCGACCGATTCCGCAACCTTTGCATCATCGCCCATATCGACCATGGCAAGTCGACCCTCGCCGACCGTCTGCTCGAACTGTGCGGCGCCGTCGATCCGCGCGAGATGCGGGCGCAGTACCTCGATTCGATGGACATCGAGCGCGAGCGGGGCATCACGATCAAGCTGCAGAGCGTCCGCCTCGAGCATCGCGGACACACCATCAACCTCATCGACACCCCCGGGCACGTCGATTTCGGGTACGAGGTGAGCCGCTCGCTGGCGGCCTGCGAGGGCGCGATCCTGCTCGTGGATGCGGCGCAGGGCATCGAGGCACAGACCCTCGCCAACTGTTATCTCGCCCTCGAGAACGACCTCGAGATCGTCGCCGCACTGAACAAGATCGATCTCCCCGCCGCTGATCCGGATCGCTATGCCGCCGAGATCGAGAAGGTGCTGGGCATTCCGGCGGACGAGATCCTCCGGATCAGCGCCAAGACCGGTGAAGGTGTCGAGGCACTGCTCGACGCCGTCGTGGACCGCATCCCGGCCCCCGTCGGCGATCCTGATGCTCCGCTCCAGGGGCTCATCTTCGACTCCCATTTCGACCAGTACCGCGGCGTGATCTCCTCGGTGCGGGTCATGAACGGCACGCTCACCACCGGTGCCCGCCTCCGGTTCGTGCAGGCCGGTGCCGTGTACGACGCCGATGAGGTGGGCGTCCGCCTCCCGGACCCCACGCCGATCGCGTCGCTCGGTGCGGGTGAAGTCGGCTATCTCATCGCCGGCATCAAGGATGTCGGCGAGGCCCGGTCCGGCGAGACCATCACCACGGCGGCCCATCCGGCTCCGGCCCTCGAGGGCTACAAGGAACCGAAGCCGATGGTGTTCTGTGGCATCTATCCGATCGACGGCGACGAGTTCCCCACACTGCGCGAGGCGCTCGAGAAGCTCCGCCTCAACGACTCGAGCTACACGTTCCAGCCCGAGAGCTCGGGCGCACTCGGGTTCGGCTTCCGCTGCGGCTTCCTCGGACTGCTCCACATGGAGATCATCCGTGAGCGGCTCGAACGGGAGTTCAACCTGTCGCTCATCGCGACGGCCCCCTCGGTGCAGTACGTGGTGCACAAGGAGAACGGCGACATCGTCCGGATCGACAATCCGAGCGAGCTGCCGCCCGCCACCGAGGTGGCCCATATCGAGGAGCCGTACCTGCGGGCCACGATCCTCACCCCGACGGCCTACACCGGCACGCTGATGGAGCTGTGTCAGGCCCGCCGCGGCGAGATGATCAAGATCGAGTACCTGTCGCCGGAACGCATGGAACTCGTCTACGAACTCCCGCTGGCCGAGGTCGTCACCGACTTCTTCGACCAGATGAAGAGCCGCACGCAGGGCTACGCCAGCCTCGACTACGAGCCCTCGGACTATCGCCAGTCGAACCTCGTGAAGGTCGACATCCTTCTCAACTCCGTGCCGGTCGACGCATTCAGCATGATCGTCCACAAGGACAAGTCCTACGGCTACGGGCTCCGGATGACCGAGAAGCTCAAGGAGCTCATCCCGCGCCAGCTCTTCGATGTGCCGATCCAGGCGGCCATCGGCGGTCGCATCATCGCCCGTGAGACCGTCAAGGCCAAGCGCAAGGACGTGCTCGCCAAGTGCTACGGCGGCGACATCAGCCGCAAGCGCAAGCTGCTCGAGAAGCAGAAGGAGGGCAAGAAGCGCATGAAGAACATCGGTCGCGTGGAGGTCCCCCAGGAGGCGTTCGTCTCGGCCCTCCGCCTCGACGACTGATCCACCGTTGGCACTCTCCGGCCGGGAGTGCCAGCCGCCGGGGGCTGCGGGTAGCATCCAGAGGAGTGCCGAATCACGTCGGCCCCGTCACGATCAGGTTCCGATGCTCGACGAACGCAAGGCCACCATCCTGCGGGCGGTGGTCACCGAATACATCGAGACTGCCCAGCCCGTCGGCTCCAGCCACGTGGCGGCCTCTCCGGACGTCAACGTCTCGTCCGCCACGATCCGCAACGCCATGGCCTCGCTGGAGTCCGAGGGGTATCTGCACCAGCCGCACACCAGCGCTGGTCGTGTCCCCACCGAGAAGGGATATCGGTTCTTCGTCGATCAGCTCGGCGGACCGGGTCGCCTCGGTGCCTCCGAGACCCAGCAGGTCCGCAGCTTCTTCGCCAGGGCCCATGGTGAGATCGAGCAGATGCTCGCCGACACGAGCCGACTGCTGTCGAACCTGACCCGCTATGCGGCGGTCGTCGTCGGCCCGCCCCATGAGGTGGCCACCGTCCGATCCGTGCAGCTGGTCGGTCTCACCCAGCGGGTCGCACTCGCCGTGATCGTGCTGTCCAACGGCGCCATCGAGAAGCACACCATCGAGCTCGATCACGAGGCCGATGAACTCGTCGTGAGTGCCGCAGGGGCCCGACTCGCCGCCGCAGCGGTGGGTCGCACGCTCGCCGAGGTCGGTTCGTTCACGCCGCAGCATCTCGGTGTGGCACCGGGGTCCGAGGCCACGGTCGACCGTGTGGTGATCGCCGCACTCGCCGTGCTCCGGGGCGATCACCGTCATGAGGAGCAGGTGTTCATCGGCGGCACGTCGGACATGGCGGCGGCCTTCGATGCCGTGGGCACCGTCAGCGAGATCCTGCGCATCCTCGAGCAGCAGCTCCTCGTCGTCGACCTCCTCGCTGATGTCCTCGGCCGCGGGCTCTCCGTCGCCATCGGACGCGAGACCGGCAACGAGGCGCTGGCCGATTGTTCCCTGGTGGTCGCCCCCTATGTCGTCGATGGTGAGGCGGCGGGAACCATCGGTGTGCTCGGTCCCACTCGCATGCATTACGACCAGGCGCTCTCGGCGGTGGCAGTCGTCGCCAACCGGCTCGGCCGGCGTCTGAGCGAGGGCTGACCGATGGCCGACTACTACGAACTGCTCGGCGTCGATCGTTCGGCCTCGCCCGACGAACTCAAGCGCGCCTATCGCAGACTCGCCCGTCAGCTCCATCCGGACGCCAATCCCGATGATCCCGCCGCCGAGGCGAGGTTCAAGGAGGTGGCGCTCGCCTACGAGACCCTCTCCGATCCGCAGCGACGTCAGAGCTACGACCTGTACGGCGAGGGGGGACCGCAGTCCGGATCATCCTTCGGGGGCGGGTTCGGCGACATCTTCGACATGTTCTTCAACGGCCAGAGCCCGTTCGGGGGTCAGTCGGGTCCGACGGGTCCGCCGCAGGGGGAGAACCTGGAGGCGATCGTCGAGATCACGCTCGCCGAGGCGGTGTTCGGCACGACCGCCCCGGTCGAGGTGCGCACGGCGATCCTGTGCGAGGACTGCAACGGATCAGGTGCAGAGGCGGGTACCACCGCGAGCACCTGCCCCGACTGCAACGGTGCCGGTCAGGTGCGTCGGGTCCGTCAGTCCATCCTCGGGCAGATGGTCACCGCTGGCCCCTGCGGTCGTTGCAACAGTCTCGGATCGATCATCGCGTCGCCCTGTGCGGCCTGCCGCGGCGACGGACGGATCATCGAGGAGCAGTCCTATCCGATCGACATCCCCGCCGGCGTCGACACCGGTGCCACCTTGCGGGTCGGTGGGCGCGGGGCCGTCGGCATGCGCCAGGGAGCCGCAGGGGATCTCTATGTCCGCATCCGTGTCGCCGAAGACCCGGACTTCGAGCGCCAGGGCGACGATCTCGTCCACCGGCTGCATGTCCCGATCACCCAGGCCGCGCTCGGTGCGACCCTCCTGCTCGAGACCTTCGACGGGGAGGAGGGGATCGAACTCGACCCCGGGACCCAGACCGGCACCGTGAAGCGGTTCCGTGGTCGGGGGGTGCACCATCTCCAGGGCCGGGGCCGCGGGGATCTGCTCGTCCAGATCATCGTCGACACCCCGACCGATCTCACCGACGAGGAGTCCGCGCTGCTCGCCAGGTTCGCCGAACTGCGTGGCCATGTGATCACCCAGCCGGAGCACGGTCTGCTCTCCAAGCTGCGCAGCGCGTTCAAGTGATCCATGGCTGAACGTCCCGGGACGCCCGGCGGGACCGCCCCGCATGTGATCGTCGCCGATGTCGCCGATCCTGTCCTCGACCCCGACGACCGGCACCATCTCGAACGGGTGCTGCGGCTCCGCAACGGCGATCCGGTCTCGGTCACCGATGGGGCAGGGGCCTGGCGCTGGTGCCGGTTCGGTGCAGCACTCGTCCCCGACGGCGAGATCGAATGTGTTCCGCCGCCGGCACCACCGATCACGGTGGCGTTCGCGCTCGTGAAGGGACAGAAGCCGGAACTCGTCGTCCAGAAGCTCACAGAGCTCGGGGTCGACGAGATCATCCCGTTCGTCGCCGAGCGTTCGGTGGTGCGTTGGGACGACGAACGGGCCCGCCGCAACACCGAGCGTCTGCGCCGGGTGGCCGCCGAGGCGGCCATGCAGTCCCGTCGGGTCTGGCTGCCCGAGGTGCAGGAGGTCACCACCTTCGACGATCTCGCCGGAGGAGGAGCACTGCTGGCCGCTGACCGCGACGGCGCCGCCCCGACCCTCGAACGACCGGCGGTGATGATCGGTCCGGAGGGGGGCTGGTCCGACGCCGAGCGCGCCCGCTTCAACGGCACCGTGGGTCTCGGCCCGAGTGTGCTGCGCGCCGAGACCGCAGCGTTCGCCGCAGCGGCCATGCTCGGCGCCCTGCGGGCAGGTCTGGTCGCACCGGCCGTGCATCCATGAGTGTCGAGGATCTCGGCGCATCCGGGAATGCCGCGGCATCGTCAGCGTTCGGCGTGTACGTGCATGTCCCGTTCTGCACGCGACGCTGCGACTACTGCGCCTTCGCCACATGGACCGACCGGGCCCATCTCATGGGCGACTACGTCGACGCCGTCATCACCGACATCGGCCGCACCTTCGCCGCGCATCCGGACCGGATCGCCACCTCGGTGTTCTTCGGTGGTGGCACCCCATCTCTGCTCCCGGCCGATGACCTCGTGCGGATCCTCGATGCCATCCCGGTGGCGCCCGGGGTCGAGGTCACGGTGGAATGCAATCCCGACACCGTCGATCTCGCCATGTTCCGCACCTATGTGGCCGGCGGGGTGAACCGGATCTCCTTCGGTGTGCAGTCGATGGTCCCCGAGGTGCTGGCCGCCCTCGGGCGCACACACGATCCGGCGTCGGTCTCCGCTGCGGTGCACGCCGCCCGTGCTGCCGGCATCTCCAGACTGAACCTGGATCTGATCTATGGCGGGGCGGGGGAGACCCTCGATCAGTGGAGCCGCACGCTCGAGGCGGCCATCGCCCTCGGTCCCGATCATGTCAGCGCCTACGCCCTCACCGTCGAGGCCGGCACGCCGCTCGCGGAGGATCCGTCCCGCCATCCCGACGACGATGATCAGGCCGACAAGTACCTGCTGGCCGATCGACTGCTCTCGGAAGCTGGCCTGCGGAACTACGAGATCTCGAACTGGGCCGGCCCCGGTCAGGAATGCGCGCACAACCTCCTCTACTGGGAGCAGGGCGAGTACTTCGGCTTCGGGTGCGCGGCGCATGCCCACGTCGGGGGCCGTCGATGGTGGAATCTGCGCACCCCTGACCGGTACATCGCAGCAGTGCGTGCCGGTGAACCCGTCGAGGCCGCCTCGGAACTGCTCGATGGCGATGCCCGTCGCATCGAGGCGCTGCAGCTCGCGCTGCGCACCAGTGGTGGAGTGCCGGTCTCGGCGCTGAGCGACCGTGATCGCGACGAACTCGGTCCGCTGCTCATCGAACGTGATGGTCGCCTGCATCTCTCGCTCGAGGGACGACTGCTCGCCAACGAGGTCGCCGTCCGACTCCGCTGATCCTTCCCCGGGTCCCGATCTGCCATCATTCGCGCATCGACCAAGGGGGAACCATGGAGTACACGAGGATCATCGTCGACGAGCCGGCAGCCGGTGTCCGCAGGATCACGCTCAACAATCCCGAGAAGCGCAACCCGCTGGGGGCCACGATGCGCCGCGAGATCATCGCTGCGCTACGTGCCCATGATGACGACCTCGATGTCCGGGTCTCGATCATCCGTGGTGCCGGGCCCTGTTTCTCGGCGGGATACGACCTCACCGGTGGCGCCACCGATGACGAGCCCCCCGCCTACAAGTCGGCATCCGGACTCGGCAGCTATCCGCGCGAGGTCACCGAGACCTGGATGAGCATCTGGGATCTCGCCAAGCCGGTGATCGCCCAGATCCACAGTTACTGCCTCGCCGGGGCGACCGAGCTGGCCACCGGCTGTGATCTCGTCTACGTCGCCGACGATGCCCGCATCGGGTATCCGGCGGTCCGCTTCGGCACCCCGGACATGCAGTGGCATGCATGGCTGCTCGGCCCCCGTCTCGGGATGGAACTGATGCTCACGGGGGATTCCATCTCCGGTGAGGAGGCGGCGCGTGCCGGGTTCGCCACACGTTCCTATCCCGCCGCCGACCTCGAGCAGCGGGTGCTCGAGATCGCCCAGCGCATCGCCCTCATCCCCTCCGACATCCTGCAGATCAACAAGCGCACGGTGCATCGCGGCATGGCGGTGATGGGATTCCCGACGGCCATCCGTCAGGGCACCGAGCTGTGTGCCCTCGCCATCGAGACCGAGACCTTCGCCGAGTTCATGGCCGAGAAGGACAAGGAGGGCGGGCTCACCGCTGCGCTCACCAAGCGCGACGGGAAGTTCGGCGACTACCGCACCCAGCAGTCCTGATACGCCGTGCCGCCGACGGGCGGAGCAGGGGGACATGAAGAGGGACCGGCCATGGGGCCGGTCCCTCTTCATGCTGCTCGGTGGTGGGCGATACTGGACTCGAACCAGCGACCCCTGCCGTGTGAAGGCAGTGCTCTAGCCAACTGAGCTAATCGCCCGAGGCGCTGAACACTAGCCGGAGCCGCGGACGGCTCCCAAGTGTCGAACCGGCCCGTCGAGTGCTCGTGGTCGTGTCCGGGGTTCCATGCCCATCTCCTAAGGTTCCGGGATCGAGTCGTGCGTGGATGCGCACGCGATCCAGGGGGAGAACAACCATGCCGCCGATCCCGGCCGACGAGTACCCGCTCCATCAGGCCCCGTACTCACTCGCGTACGCAGCCTCGAGCGACCGGAACTTCTACGACCGCTGCTATCTCAACGCCCATGACCGCAGTGGTGAGGTGTTCCTCATCACCGGTCTCGGCCAGTATCCGAACCTCGGGGTGACCGACGCCTTCGCGTGCGTTCGTCGCGGTGATCTCCAGCACACCATCCGGATGAGCGACGCGCTCGGACCGGATCGGATGAACCAGAAGGTCGGTCCCTATCGCATCGAGGTCATCGACCCGCTGCATGAGCTGCGCCTGGTGTGCGAGGGCGAGCAGTGGGGCATCTCCTTCGACCTCCACTGGCGCGGATCGTTCCCGGCGGTCGACGAATCACCGCATCTGCTGCGCAACGGTGCGAAGGTCATGCTCGACGCACAGCGATTCGCCCAGGTCGGCACCTGGGAGGGGGTCCTGAAGGTCCACGATGACGAGTTCATCGTCAGCCCCGACACGTGGGTCGGCACCCGCGATCGTTCCTGGGGCATCCGCCCGGTGGGTGAGCCCGAACCCGAGGCCCGCTTCGCACAGGAACGCCCGGCTGATGGCGGGTTCCACTGGGTGTACGTGCCGCTGCGTTTCGAGGAGTTCGCGCTGATCTTCATCGCCCAGGAGGATGCCGACGGCCATCGCACGCTCAACGACGCTCTCCGGGTCTGGCCCGCGGGTGATCCTCGCGGGGTCGAGCCGCTGGGCTATCCGCGCTACGACATCAACTACATCTCGGGCACGCGCATCCCGCACAGCGCCACCATCACCGCCCATGAACCCGATGGCACCCCGCTCGTCGTGGAGATCGACTGCCTCGGGCATGTCGCCCTCTCGGCCGGCTGTGGCTACGGCCCGGATCCGCAGTGGACCCACGGCGTGTGGCGCGGTCGTGACTGGGTCGAGGGTGCGACCTACGACCTCAACGATCCGGCCAACCTGATCGCCACCCACTACAGCATCCTCGACCATGTGGGTCGTGCCCGGGTGAACGGCGCCGAGGGCTGGGGACTCTTCGAGCATTCCAGTGCAGGGCGTCATACGCCCTCCGGCTTCGCCGACTTCACCTCGGTGGCGCCGTAGCGACACCGCGATCCGGTTCAGCCCCGACCGGGTTCGAGAAGACCGAGGTTCGTCCGGGCCCGTGCGAGCACGGGTCCGGCGATCTCGCGGGCCCTCGCGGCACCGCTGGCGAGGATCGCCGCCGTGCCGGCGGGATCGGCGTTGTACTCGGCGTAGCGCTCCTGGATGGGGCGGAGTGTCTCGACGACGGCCTCGGCCGTGGCGGTCTTCAGGTCGCCGTAGCGCGAGTACTGCCCGGCGAGTGACTCGGGGGCCTCGCCGGTGCACGCCGACAGGATCGACAGCAGGTTCGAGACGCCGGGCTTGTCGCTGGGATCGAACCGGACGTCAGTGTCGTTGTCGGTGACGGCCCGCTTGATCTTCTTCGCCACAGCGCTGAGGTCCTCGAGCACGAGGATCGTCCCCTGTGGGGAGTCCTCCGACTTCGACATCTTGCGGGTCGGATGCTGGAGGTCCATCACCCGGGCGCCGATCTTCGCGATGGCCGCTTCGGGCACGATGAACGTATCGCCGTAGTGGTGGTTGAAGCGGACGGCGAGATCCCGGGCCAGTTCGAGATGCTGACGCTGATCATCACCGACCGGCACCCGATCTGTGTCGTAGAGCAGGATGTCGGCGGCCATGAGGGCGGGGTAGGTGAACAGGCCGGCGGACACGAACTCGGCATCGGTGCTCTTGTCCTTGAACTGGGTCATGCGTCGCAGTTCACCGAATGCAGCGGTGCATTCCAGGATCCATGAGAGCTCGGTGTGCTCGGGGACATGGCTCTGGACGAAGAGCGTGGAGCGCTCGGGGTCGATCCCGATGGCGAGCAGGAGCTGGGCGAGCTCGAGCGTGCGGGAGCGGAGTTCGGTCGGGTCCTGCTGGACGGTGAGCGCATGCAGGTCGACCACGCAGAAGATGGTGTCGGCCTCATCCTGATCGGCGACCCAGTGGCGGAGTGCGCCGAGGAGATTGCCGAGCTGGACCGGGCCGGTGGGTTTGATGCCCGAGAAGACGCGTGTCATGGGCGCCGATGCTAGGGGGAGGCGGCACAGTCGCCGTGAATCGGTGGGCGGGCTCGTCGAGGGGCGTGTCGTGGCGCGTCCGGGGGCCGACGTCGCCTAACGTCTGCGCGATGCCCTACGAGGTTCAGACATCGGTCTTCGATGGACCGTTCGATCTCCTTCTCCATCTGATCCTGCGGGAGCAGGTCGACCTGTACGAGGTCTCCCTCGCCAGTATCGTCGATGCCTATCTGGTCGAGATCGAGCGCATGGAGGTGCTCGATCTCGAGATCACCACCGAGTTCCTGCTCATCGCCGCCACACTCGTCGAACTCAAGTGCAAGCGCCTGCTCCCCGAGGATCTCGACGTCGACATCGATGACGAGTTCTCCCTGTGGGAGGAACGCGATCTCCTCATCGCCCGACTCCTCGACTGCAAGACCTTCAAGGATGCCGCCCAGGTCATCGGTGCGTTGCTCGACTCGGCCTCGCTCTCCTCGCCCCGCACCGCCGGGCTCGAGGAGCAGTTCATGGAGATCGCCCCGGACCTGCTCGAGGGCATCGATGTGGACGACATCAGGAACGCGTTCGTCCGCGCCACCACCCCGAAGCCCAAGCCGGTCGTGAGCATCGATCACATCCACAGCATCCGGGTGAGCGTCACCGATGCCGTCGAGGAGCTCATCGACGAGCTCCCGCGGGTCGGGCGGGTCACGTTCCGACGTCTCACCGACACACTCGTCGAACGGCTCGAGATCGTGGTGCGATTCCTCGCCGTGCTCGAACTGTTCAAGCAGGGGTTCGTCGAACTCGATCAGCCCGCCGCGTTCGGCGACATCGAGATCATCTGGATCGGTTCACCGGCGCTCGGTGTGGCCGATCTCGCCGGCATCGACACCTACGAAGGCTGAGGCCCGCATGTCCGCAGAATCCCGTCGTGCCCTCGAGGCGATCATCATGGTCACGGACTCCCCGCTGGAGCCTCAGCTGCTGGCGCAGCTCACCGACCTGAGCGTCGCCGAGGTCGAGTCCCAGCTGACCGAACTCGCCGCCGAGTACGCCGAACAGGAGCGCGGGTTCCAGCTGGCACATGTCGCCGGTGGATGGCGATTCCAGAGTCATCCGGCGATGGCCCCGTATGTCGAACGGTTCGTGCTGGAGGGTCAGTCGGCCAAGCTCTCGGCCGCGGCGCTCGAGACACTGGCCATCGTGGCCTACAAGCAGCCGTTGAGTCGTGCCCAGATCGCCGCCATCCGGGGCGTGAGCGTCGACAGTGTCGTGCGCACCCTCGAGCAGCGGGGCTACATCGGTGAGGTCGCCCGGGATCCCGGTCCGGGGCAGGCGGTCCTGTTCGGCACCACACCACAGTTCCTCGAGCGCCTCGGGATCAACTCCATCAGCGATCTCCCCTCCGTGGCCGAGTTCGTCCCCGGTGCCGATGTCGTCGAGGCCCTCGAGCATGGCCTCCGCGTCGATGCCATGACCGTCGCCCCGGTCGAGCAGACCGGTTCGGTCGATGCTCGTCCCACCCTCGACGATCTCCTCGACGGGGATCAGTCCGCTTGACCCCGGGAACGGACGGCGCCGCGGGGACCAGCAGTTCCTTCGAGGACGGCGAGCGGCTCCAGAAGGTCCTCGCCCGTGTCGGGCTCGGCAGCCGCCGGGTCTGCGAGAACCTCATCGCCGATGGTCGGGTCACGGTCAACGGCGAGATCGCCGAACTGGGCCGTCGTGTCGATCCCGAGGTCGACGAGGTGGCGCTCGACGGAGTCGCCGTGGGTGTGAAACCCGGGCTCGTGCACTATCTGCTGAACAAGCCGGCCGGCGTCGTCACCACCGCCGATGATCCGCAGGGTCGTCCGACGGTGCTCGGCCTCGTCCCTGATGAGCCTCGGGTGTTCCCTGTGGGTCGCCTCGACATGGACACCGAGGGACTGCTGCTGCTCACCAACGACGGCGCCCTCACCCATCGGCTCACCCATCCGTCATTCGGTGTCGAGAAGGAGTACATCGCACATGTGGAGGGTTCCCCCACGCGAGCCGAACTCCGTCGTCTCCGGGAGGGCATCGAGCTCGAGGATGGGATGACCGCGCCCGCCGAGGCGGCGCTGCTGGCCCCCGGGGTCATCCGCCTCATCATCCATGAGGGGCGCAACCGGCAGGTGCGGCGCATGTGCGACGCCATCGGCCATCCGGTGCTTCGACTCGTCAGGGCCCGTATCGGCCCGCTCGCCGACCGACGCTTGAAGCCGGGACACTGGCGCGAGCTCACCGCCGGCGAGCTGCGGGCGCTGGAGACCGCAGCCAGCGACCAGTCGGCCGCTCGCCCCGGCCAGCGGCGCCCGCGCCCCTAGTATCGATATCCGTGAACGCCTCAGTCCGTGCCCTGCGGGGTGCCACCACCGTCGATGCCGACACCGTCGAACAGATCCAGCAGCGGACGGTCGCGCTGCTCACCGAGATGGTCGAACGCAACGGTGTCGATCATGAGGACATCATCAGTGTGCTGTTCACCGCCACCGACGACCTCCACGCCGCGTTCCCGGCGACCGCGGCCCGGCATGCCGGCTTCGGCGATGTGCCGCTGATCTGTGCCCGCGAGCTCGACATCACCGACGCCACCGCGATGTGCATCCGCGTCATGATGCACATCACCACGGATCGTGCTCGCGCCGACCTCCGCCACGTCTATCTCGAGGGTGCGGCCGGACTCCGCGACGACCTCCCGGGCTGATCGATGTCGGATCTGCAGCCAGGTTCCGGCCCGGGGGAGGCGCCGTCGACGTCCGCCGCGGGCTCGGCCGGCACTGCGCTCGTCATCGGTGTCGGACTCATGGGCGGCTCGATCGCCCTGGCACTCCGGCGTGCCGGATGGGTCGTGCTCGGCCGTGATCGGTCGGATGCCACCCTGCGGTCCGCCCTCGACCTCGAAGTGATCGACGCCGTGGCCCCTGACGGTGCTGTCCACTCGGTGGACATCACGTTCATCGCCACTCCGGTCGGGGTCATCGCCGCCGAGATCGCCGGGGCCCTCGCCGACACCACCGGGCTCGTCACCGATGCCGGCAGCGTGAAGTCCTCCATGATCGAACTGATGGCCGATCCCCGCTACATCGGTGGCCATCCGATGGCCGGTAGCGAACTCGAGGGGGTCGCCGGGGCCAGAGCCGATCTCTTCGAGGGCCGCACCTGGGTGCTGACCCCCGTCCCGACCAGCGACAACGACGCATTGGCCCGGGTCCGCTCGATCGTGTCCTCATTCGGCGCGGAGACCGTCTTCCTGCCTCCCGAGGAACATGACGCCATGGTCGCGGTGGTCTCCCACGTCCCGCATCTCACCGCTGCGAGCCTCATGGGCCTGGCGGCATCAGCCTCCGATGAGCACCGGGGTCTGCTGCGCCTCGCAGCTGGTGGTTTCCGCGACATGACCCGCATCGCCGCCGGTTCGCCCACGATCTGGCCCGATATCTGCTCGGAGAACGCTCCTGCCATCACCGCGCAGCTCGATGCGCTGATCGACGGGCTCACCGAGGTTCGCTCGATCATCGCGACCGACGACCGACAGCGGCTCCTCGCCCTGCTGGAGCGGGCCCGTGCGGCGCGGGTGGCCCTTCCCGCCCGTTTCGCCACGGCTGAGGAGCTCTCCGAGATCCGGGTGCCGATCCCCGACGAGAAGGGCGCGCTCGCCCGGATCACCACGCTCGCCGCCCATCTGGATGTGAGCATCGTGGACATCGAGATCGCCCACTCGGTCGAGGGTGACGAGGGTGTGCTCATCCTGCTTGTCGAGGAGGCGAACGGACCACGGCTGGTGGAAGGGCTGCTCGCCCATGGCCATCGACCGAGCCTGCGCGCCCTCGAGGGCGGCGGCAGCAGCGCATGAGTTCCCTCGCCGGGCATCCCGATCCGCTTCCCATCCACCCGATCGAGGGGCCACTCGACGCGGTCGTGCGCATCCCGGGATCGAAGAGCATCACGAACCGCGCCCTGCTGTGCGCTGCACTCGCCACGGGAACCTCCACGCTCCGGGGTGTGCTGTTCGCCGATGACACCGAGGCGATGCTCGGCTGCATCGCCGCCCTCGGGGCTGAGGTCCGCATCGATCGCTCCCAACATGTCGTCGAGGTGACCGGCACCGGTGGAGTCCTGCGATGCGTCCCCGGCACCGTGCTCGACGTCAAGCAGTCGGGGACCACCGCCCGTTTCATCGCCGCGTCGGCGCTGCTGTCCACCGCTGAGGTCGAACTCGATGCAGCGGCGCAGATGCGGGCCCGGCCGATGGCTCCGACCTTCGAGGCGCTGCGGAACCTCGGTGCCACCGTCGTCGAGACGCTCGCGCCCGGTCATCTCCCGGCCCGGATCATCGGTGCCAGCCACAGTTCCCGTCCGACCGTGCGCCTCGCCGCTGATCTCTCGAGCCAGTTCCTCTCGGGGCTCCTGCTGGCCGCTCCCTGCATGGCGCATGGTCTGCGGCTCGAACTGTCCACCGAGGCGGTCTCGGCCCCGTACCTGGCCATGACGGTGGATGTCATGCGGTCCTTCGGTGCCATGGTGCACATCGACGCAGCCGGGGCCTACGAGGTGGAGCCCGGTGGCTACTCGGCCCGCGACTATCCCGTCGAGCCGGACGCGTCCGCCGCGTCGTACTTCTTCGCCGCTGCGGCGATCTGTGGCGGATCAGTGCGTATCGATGGACTCGGCCCTGCCTCGATCCAGGGTGATGTCGCGTTCGTCGATCTGCTGGCCTCGATGGGCGCCACCGTCGAGGTGGAGCCCGACTCCATCACCGTCATCGGGGGGAGGCTGAAGGGGATCGACGCCGATCTCTCCGACATCTCCGACACCGCCCAGACGATCGCCGCTGTCGCCGTCCATGCGGAGGGTCCGAGCCGCATCAGGGGCATCGGATTCATCCGGGCGAAGGAGACCGACCGCATCGGTGCGGTGGTCACCGAACTGCGACGCTGCGGGATCGACGCACGGGAGCTCGAGGACGGCTTCGAGATCCACCCGGGTACGGTCCATCCCACGGTGGTGCACACCTACGACGACCATCGCATGGCGATGAGCTTCGCCCTCCTCGGACTTCGCTCACCGGGCATCGAGATCGCCGGACCATCCTGTGTGGCCAAGACCTTCCCCGACTTCTTCGATGTCCTCGATTCGATCCGCCCGGAGATCCCATGAACGACGAACCACAGATCATCGCCATCGACGGTCCCGCTGGATCGGGCAAGTCGACCGTCGCCCGAGCGGTGTCGGCCCGCGTCGGCATCCCGTACCTCGACACCGGAGCCATGTACCGCTCCGTGGCGTTCGCCGCACTGCGATCCGGTGTCGACCCGGATGACGCCGAGCTCGTGTCGAACCTCGCCCGCGAGATGGTCCTCATCATGGATCCCGATGGCACGGTGATCGTCGACGGTGCTGATGCCACCATCGAGATCCGGGGTCCGGAGGTCACCCGCGCCGTGAGCAGCGTCGCCGCCAATCCCGCAGTGCGCAACGAGATGCGTTCCCGTCAGCGTGAGTGGGCCCGCGAGCACGGCGGGGGAGTGATGGAGGGTCGCGATATCGGCACCGTGGTCTTCCCCGATGCGCGTCTCAAGGTGTATCTCGATGCCTCACCGGAGATCCGCGCCGCCCGCCGGTCCAAGGAGGTGGCGGATCTCTCCTATGAGTCGGTGGCCTCCGACCTCGCCCGACGCGACGCGCTGGACCAGAACCGGGCGCATGATCCCCTCACCGTGTCCCCCGATGCCTGTGTCATCGACACGAGTCACCTCGGGGTGGACGAGATCGTCGATCGGATCCTGGAACTCCTGTCATGACCCGCGAGGAGCTGCATGTCCCCGCCGGTCACGAGAAGGGGGAGGTGATGAGCTGGTCGCAGAACATGATGTACAGCGCCGTCCGGGGTCTCATCCACCTGTACCTGCTCGCCTGGCATCGGCTCGAGATCACCGGTCTCGAGAATCTCCCGTCCTCGGGTGCCTACATCGTCTCGCCGATCCATCGATCCAATCTGGACTCCCTCGTCATCTCTGCGATCACCCGGCGGCGCATGCGCTACATGGGCAAGGAATCGCTGTGGGCGAACCGTCTGACCGGCTGGTTCTTCTCCGCCATGGGTGGGTTCCCCGTCCAGCGCGGGTCGGCCGACCGCGAGGCACTGAAGGCGGCGCTGACGGTCGTGTCCCGCGGCGAGCCGCTTGTGATGTTCCCCGAGGGGACGCGACAGAGCGGCCCGATCCTCACCGAGTACTTCGACGGCCCGGCATATGTGTCCTGTCGCAGTGGTGCACCGATCATCCCCGTGGGACTCGGGGGCACCGAGACGGCGATGACCAAGGGATCGAAGATGATCCGACCCGTCAGGGTCACCATCGTGATCGGCGAACCGCTGCATCCGGCGGCACCCACCGAGGGCGGCCGTGTGCCTCGGCGGGCCATCAAGGAGCAGAGCGCCCGGCTCGGTGCTGCGCTGCAGGAACTCTTCGATGAGGCGCAGCTGCGCGCTGGACGACCCAACCCTCCGCGGTGGGCCACAATGGAGTCATGACACTCCTGGGGGAACACGGAACCGCGCTCATCGATTCGATCGCCGAACTGGTCACTGCTGAGGCGGCTGCCTGCGAGGAGAGCCGGACGATGACGTCATCAGTCGTCGATGCGATGTGGGACAGCGGTCTCATGCGGTACATGAATCCGGCGGTGGCCGGTGGGACCGAGCCCACGTTCGCCGAGATGCTCGAGATGTGGCAGCGGATGGCCTGGCTCGATGGCTCCTTCGGCTGGATCGGCATCGCCAACCTTCCGTCGGCAGCAGCGGTCGCGGCGTATCTGCCCGACACCGGGTTCGACGAGGTCTTCGGCGACGGCTCGAACGTCACGCTCGGCGGCCAGTTCGCCCCCAACGGTCAGGGCATCCGGGTCGAGGGTGGGTACACCATCTCCGGTTCCTGGAACTTCGGCTCCGGCACCGGCCACTCGGCCTTCGTCTGCGCCGGGTTCCTGCCGCTCGAGGACGGCAACTTCTGCTTCGACGAGAACGGCGAGATCATGCTCATGGCGGCGGTGATCCCTCGTGAGGAGATCAACTTCACCGATGGATGGCATGTGCAGGGGCTCCGTGGCACCGGCTCCTACGACTACAACGTGTCGGAACTCTTCGTCCCCGAACATCGCACGTTCAACCTGTTCGCCCGCACGCCGCTGCGAGGTTCATCCCCGGCCTTCCACATGGGTCTGATGGCGATCACCGCCGCCGGACACGCCGGTTGGGCGCTCGGTGTGGCCGAGAGCATGCTCGACGATGTGCGCGATCTCGCGCTCGTCAAGGCGCGCATGGGCGATATGGAGACCATGGCGCACAAGCAGTCCTTCCAGCGCGGCTACGCCCACCATCTCGGCATGTGGCGGGCGGCGCGTCTGCTCGTGCTCGACACCTTCAGCAGGGTCGAGGCCGAGGTCGCTGCCGGCGCGGAACTCACCCCCACGATGCGGGCTGATATGCGCATCGCTGCCACGTACGCCACCGAGGCATGCCGAGAGGTCGCCCAGTGGGCGCATCTCGCCGCCGGCACCACGGCAATCCGTGAGGGCAGCAGACTCGAGCGGGCGTTCCGGGATCTCTACACCGGCACACAGCACGCCTTCATCTCGGAGAAGACCTACACCGATTCGGCCCAGGTGCTCCTCGGGCTCGTCGCCGACCAGCGCGGCCTCTGATCACTCGTCCCGCTGGAAGCATCCAGCGGGACGAGTGATCACATCCGGGCGCTGCTGGTGATGCGCCGGACGAGAGGTTCGAAATGCTCGAGAGGCAGCGTGGGACGCTCCGGATCGAACGCGACCTGGTCCCAGTCGTCGGCGAAATGGGCGGCGAGATCGAACTGATCGGCCGAGAGCGCCTCGCGGTGCTTCTCGCGTGCTTCGGGATCGCCACCGAAATGGGCGTAGTAGTGCCGACCCTGGAAGTCCTGGTGGACCCGGATCATCTCGTAGACGTCGCGGCGGACATAGGGCCGGATCATCTCGGCGGCGATGGCGGGATGGTTCGGCACGCTGATGGCCTTGCCGACATCGTGCATGAGTGACGCGAACACGACCTCGTCATCGGCCCCTGCCTCCTCGGCCAGCGTGGCCGTCTGCAGGCAGTGCGTGAGCTGATCGGTGCCGAAGCCATCGGTGATGTCGGCCAACGAGCGCAGCAGCATGAGCATCCGGTCCGCGACCCGACCCTGGTTCTCAGCGGTGCGGGCGCCGATCTCGAGCCACTGCTCCTGGGTGGATTCGTCCATGCGCGTGAAGGTCATGGTCGAAGTCTGCCATCGGTCCGGGATCGTTGCGCTAGTCCAATGAGGCGAGCACGTCGCTGGCGTGGATCGAGCGATCGTTGACCGGAGGGCGTGACTGCACCGGGCCGCCGAGGAGGAAGGTGCCTGCTGCATCGACGGCATTGATGAGATCGCGCAGGTTGCGCGGGGGAGGGAAGTATTCATCCTCTTCGGTGACCCGCACCTCCTCGACACCGTGTCGCGGGTCGAGACGGGAGATGACCGCCTCGACGAGCTCCTCCGGTGCGCTGGCTCCGGCGGTGACCCCGACGACACCGGACAGATCATCCGGGAGCTCCTCGACACCGTTCACCCGGTAGACCCGGGCACATCCGGCATGGCGGGCCAGGCTCTCGAGTGCCCTGGTGTTGGAGGAGTTGGCCGAACCGATCACGATCACCGCATCGCAGCGGGGTGCGATCTCGAGCAGTGCCGACTGTCGATTGGTGGTGGCGAAGCACAGGTCGGATCGCCCCGGGACCCACATGTCGGGGAACCGGCTCTTCGTGGCCTCGAGCACATCAGCCCAATCCCGATGGCTGAGCGTGGTCTGGGCCAGCAGTGCGACGGGTTCCTCGAAGGAGGGGAGGGCATCGACCTCGGCCACGGACTCGACGCGGTGGATCGAACGGGGGGCGACGGCCATGGTGCCCACCGCCTCCTCATGGCCCTCATGGCCGACGTACACGATCTGGTAGCCCTTGCCAGCACGGACCTTCACCTCATGATGGACCTTCGTGACGAGCGGGCACACCGCATCGACGACGTAGCCCCCGTTGTTCTGTGCGGCGGCCACGACCTCCGGCGCCGAACCATGGGCGGAGAGCATGAGCGGGCTCCCGGGCGGCACCTCGTCGATACCGTCGACGAACACCACACCCAACGCCTCGAAGCGTTCGACGACGCGCTGGTTGTGCACGATCTCGTGGTAGCAGTACACGGGCGAGTCGAAGGCCCGCACCATCCATGCCAGGGCCTTGATCGCCATCTCGACACCGGCGCAGAACCCACGCGGAGCAGCCAGCAGCACATGCTCGATGCCGCCGGTCGGCGGTGTGGTGCCGTCCGGGGTGCCCGGGTGGGTCGAGGGCGGGGGATCGGGGCGTTCCATGGGGTCGGAGGCTACCGGCGGTAGCGTGGGGACCCATGTCTGCTCCGCTCGTGATCGCCGTCGAGCCCGGATCGCCCGCTGCGCTCGCAGGGATCGAACCGGGTGACGAGATCCTCGCCCTCAACGGCGAGGTGCCGCGCGACATCATCGCCTATCGGCTGCTCACCGATGAGATGGACCTCGCCCTCGACATCTCCCGTGGCGGTCTGGAGCTGCAGCTCGACGTGCACAAGGCACCCGGCGAGCCGCTCGGTGCCGAGATCCAGTCGGCACTGTTCGATCAGGTCCGGACCTGCGACAACCACTGCGAGTTCTGCTTCATCTACCAGCTCCCGCCGGGCATGCGGGAGAGTCTCTATCTCAAGGACGACGACTACCGGCTCTCCTTCCTCTACGGGAACTTCACCACGCTGACCCGTTTCACCGAGGCCGACTTCGAACGGGTGGTCACCGAGCGGATCTCACCGCTGCATGTGTCGATCCATGCCACCGACCCCGAGATCCGCTCCACCCTTCTGCGCAACCGTCGTGGGGCCACCAGTCTCCGCTGGCTGCGGGCCCTGCTCGACCATGGGATCGAGGTGCATGGCCAGATCGTCGTGTGTCCCGATCGCAACAACGGCTCGGTGCTCGACGACACGCTCGCCGGGGTCCTCGACCAGTACCCGGATCTGGCCAGCATCTGTGTCGTGCCGCTCGGCATCAGCCGTTTCAACACCGAAGCGGCCATGCGTCCGCACACGCTCGATGAGGCCCGTGAGGTCGTCGACACCGTCAGCGCGTGGCAGGAGACCTTCCTCGCCACGCTCGGCCATCGACTCGTGTTCGCCGCCGATGAGTACTACCTGCTCGCCGAGCGTCCGTTCCCGGAACCGGAGGCCTATGAGGGCTTCCCGATGCATGAGGACGGCGTGGGCATGGCCCGCACCTTCGAGATGGAGTTCACCGGTCGCGTCGATGAGCCCACCGGGGTGGCGAGCGGCTTCTTCGCCTGGGTCGATGGCGCTCCGCCCGAGGGATACCGGGCGCCGCGCACCGCCATCCCCGTGTCCGCGGATGGCACCGCGGTGTCGCTGCGACCCTCCCCGAACGCTCCCATCGCCATCCTCACCGGGGCCTACGGGGCAGCGATCCTCCGACCACTGCTCGCTCCGCTGGATCGTTCCGACATCAGGGTCATCGAGGTCCCCAACACCTTCTTCGGGGGCAACACGGCCGTCGCCGGTCTCATGACCGGAGCCGATATCGCCGCCGTGCTCGGGGAGGAGCCCGTCGGACACCGCTATCTTCTCCCTGACGTCTGCCTCTCACAGGGGCGGTTCCTGGACGGCACCACACCCGAGGATCTTCCTCGACCGGTCGAGATCATCCCGACCGATGGCATCGCTCTTCGAGCGGCACTGGAGAAACGATGAGCACCGGATCCACGCGCGAACTGCCCACGGTGGCAGTGGTCGGACGCCCCAACGTGGGCAAGTCGACCCTCTTCAACCGCATCGTCGGTCGCCGGGAGGCCATCGTCGAGGAGAAGCCCGGTGTCACCCGTGATCGCAAGGAGGTCGTGGCCGAATGGCAGGGCTACGAGTTCAACCTTGTCGACACCGGCGGCTGGATGCCCGGAGGCACTGAGCTCGACAGCAAGGTGTCGAAGCAGAGCGAGAAGGCGATCCTCACCGCTGATGCGGTGCTCTTCGTGGTCGACGTGAATGTCGGGATCACCGAGGAGGACAGCCGCGTCGCCCAGATCCTGCGCAAGCACGGTCGTCCGGTGCTGCTCATCGCCAACAAGGTCGACGACACCAACCGCGATGCGGCTGCGTGGGAACTGCTCCGCCTCGGCGTCGGCGATCCCGTGCTGGTGAGCGCGCTGCACGGACGAGGCACCGGCGACATGCTCGATGCGCTCCTCGCCGTGCTGCCCGAGCGCGAGCCCGAAGCGGAGCAGGTCAGCGACACCACGGAGGACAAGATCTTCTCGGTGGCGATCGTGGGTCGCCCCAACGTGGGCAAGTCCACGCTCTTCAACCGCCTCATCGGAGAGGATCGGAGCGTGGTCCACGACATGCCCGGCACCACCCGCGACGCCGTCGACACCATCGTCGAGACCCCGGACGGACCGGTGCGCTTCGTCGACACCGCAGGCATGCGCCGACGGGCGAAGATCGACGAGGGCACCGAGTACTACTCGCTGGTGCGCGCCCTGCAGGCCATCGATCGAGCCGATGTCGCGCTGCTGGTGATCGATGCCACCGTCGGCGTCACGGCCCAGGACCAGCGACTGGCCGAGCGGATCGACGCCGC
>CANFHM010000005.1 GCA_947446975.1 Microthrixaceae bacterium | reverse complement strand
TGCTGGAGAGGGTGAACGCCTGGTAGCCGCCTTCAGCAGCAATGACCTGGGTCATCGAAATCCGTCCTGTTCTTGACCTGTACTTGGTTCCGGCGCGCGCCGGAAAGGTTCGGTGGGGCACCCATCCCGGAGGGGGTCTGGGAGCGCAGAACAGTACCCCGTGGGTCTGCGGGGTTGCGAGAATGGTCGGGGCGGTGCGGGCGCTACTGGTCGCCGATGGCGTAGAGCTGCCCGCCGCGGGCCGCCACGTAGATGCGGCCCTTCCAGACCGCCGGGGTGGCCTCGATGCAGCCGTTCAGCTTCACGGTCCACTTGAGGGGCGGGTCGATCCGGGGATCGGAGACGTCATAGGCGTTGAGGTTGCCCTCGCAATCACCCTCGATGAGGGTCTTGTCGACGACCACCGGGGACTGCCAGGTCTGCGAGCCGAGGTTCTTCTCCCACAGCACCGCACCGGTC
This sequence comes from Microthrixaceae bacterium, assembly GCA_947446975.1. Lineage (GTDB taxonomy): Bacteria > Actinomycetota > Acidimicrobiia > Acidimicrobiales > Acidimicrobilacustridaceae > Acidimicrobilacustris. The sequence continues at coordinate 79,023 of CANFHM010000005.1, read as the reverse complement.
ATCTGGTCGACACCGAGCACACGGCCGCCGTTGGTGGCGAAGTACACCACGCCGTCGCCGAGCGCCGGGGTGGCCCACACGCCGGACTTGCCACCGCCGGTCTGGTCCTTGAGCGACCACACCAGCGGATTGTCGGGCTTGGTGGGGTCGAGCTTCATCATCTGTCCGACCTGCTTGGAGCGGTCGTTGTGGCGCTCGAACTCGGAACCCACGTAGAGCATGCCCTGCTTGTCGATCGTGATCGTGGCGTCGGTGTCGTCGCCGGTCCAGAACCGGAACACCCGGGTGGGCGTGCGGCCCTCCTTGAGTCCGGTGATGTCCCAGCCCTGCACGAGTCCGGAGGAGTTCGAGAAGTACACGGTGTTGCCGGAGATGGCCACAGAGGCCTCGATGGAGAACTGGTGGTCGCTGATGGTGTTCCACAGCTCCTGATCCCAGCCGGGGGTCTTGAACACGACCTGGGGGTTCACGGTGACCTTGCCATCGGCGCCGTAGCCCCGGTTCAGCTTGACGATGTAGAACCAGCTGTTCTCGCCGCCCTCGAAGAGGTAGTCGTCCACGACGAGGCCTGCTCCGTCCCAGTCGTCGTTCCAGACCTGCTGGACGCCGTCGTAGGCCGAGAGCTTCCACAGCTCCACCGGCGTGTTCCCCCGATCGGTGGCGATGATGCGGAAGTAGTTGTCGCGGGAACCCTTGTAGCTGAGCGGGTAGCCGTCGGGATCCGTGCTCATCGAGCCCTTCACGAGGTCGCCGGTCTTGAAGGGCGTGAGGATGTTCTCGCCGGTGGCGCCATCGATCCAGTGCATCGCGGCGTCGTAGCCGCCGAAGGAGACCCAGGTGCGGCCGTCGCGCTCGACGACCGTGGGCTGGCCGGTCCAGCCGTCGCCGCACCACGTCGAGGTGCCGGAGCCGTCGGTGGAGTTCGAGCAGAGACCGCCGCTCTTCGGATATGACCACAGCACCTTCGGGTTCTGGGGCACGCCCTGGCCGTACCAGGACCGGGTGGGGTTGCCGCGGAACGTGAGGAGTCCCGGCACCTTGCCCCAGGGTTCACCCGAGGAGGCGGGGTCGACCCAACCGTTGTAGGGGGGCCGGGTCGTGGTCGTGGTCTCGTTCTTCGCCGACTTCGGCGCCTTGGTCTCGGAACTGGATCCCGGATCGGAGGCGCTGGAGGTGGAGTTGCTGCTCAGCAGCGAGAGCCCACCGAGACCCAGCACCAGCACGGCCACCGCCACGCCGAGGGCGATGAGAGGGGCCTTGCTCCTGGGCTGTGCATGCTGCATGGGTCCACCTCCTGCGCCGCCCGGGGGTCAGCCGGCGCTGCCCTCAGCCACCAGTCGCTCGAGCACGAGGTCGGGGTTGTCGGCTTCGAGTCGTTCGAGCCAGTACTGGCTCTCGAACAGCGCCATGACAGTACCGTCGGCCCGATGGAGTATCCGGACACCCCGCATGCCGCGCATGGCGAGTGCGCTCTCGCCGTCGGTGCGGCGGGCCACCTTGTAGTTGGTGGGTGAGAGCTCGACCGGCGCACCGAACTCGTTCTCGAGTCGGTAGACGGCGACATCGAACTGCATCGGGCCCACCGCAGCGAGCACCGGAGCCTGATCGCCGAGCTCGGCGTCGCGCAGGACCTGCACCACGCCCTCCTCGTCGAGCTGGGCGATGCCTCGTCGGAACTGCTTGAACCGGCCGGTGTCGCGCACCCGGGCCACCGAGAAGTACTCGGGGGCGAAGCTCGGGATGGCGGGGAACTCGACGGGCTCATCGAGCCAGAGGGTGTCGCCCACCCGGACCTCGGTGGCGTTGACGAGACCGACCACATCGCCCGGGAACGCCTCGTCGATGGTCTCGCGCTCGGATCCGAAGACCTGATGGGCATATTTCGTGGCGAACGGTTTGCCGGTGGCCCCGTGGGTGATGACCATGCCGCGTTCGAACTTCCCGGAACACACCCGGAGGAACGCGATGCGGTCCCGGTGTGAGGGGTCCATGTTGGCCTGCACCTTGAACACGAAACCCGAGAAGGGATCGTCGAGCTGGCGGACGGTGCCGTCGGCGGCGGGGCGGGCGCTCGGGCTGGGGACGAGATCGACCACCGCATCGAGCAGCTTGCGGACGCCGAAGTTGGTGAGCGCGGAACCGAAGAAGGCCGGGGTGGACTGCGCTCCCACGAACAGCTCGACGTCGAGGTCGGCCCCCACCTCCTCGAGCAGGGCGATCTCGTCCACGGCTGTGTCCCAGGCGGGGCCCTCGTCCAGGGCGGCCCGATCCGGTTCCACGATCTCCTCGGGAGCCTCGGTGGCACCACGGGCGACTCGCGTGAAGCGGGTGAACAGACCATCGCGGCGATCGATGACGCCCCGGAAGTCACCGGCGATGCCGACGGGCCAGGTGACTGGGGTGACAACCAGACCGATCTGCTGCTCGATCTGATCGACGAGTTCGAAGGCATCGAGTCCCGGCCGGTCCCACTTGTTGATGAAGGTGAGCAGCGGGAGGTCGCGCTGGCGGCAGACATCGAACAGCTTCAGGGTCTGCGGCTCGATGCCCTTGGCGGCGTCGAGCACCATCACCGCAGCATCGGCGGCGGCGAGCACCCGGTAGGTGTCCTCCGAGAAGTCGCGGTGGCCGGGGGTGTCGAGCAGGTTCACCACGCAGTCGCGATAGGGGAACTGCAGGACGGTCGAGGTGATGGAGATGCCGCGCTGCTGCTCGAGGGCCATCCAGTCCGAGGTGGCCGATCGGCGTCCGGATCGGGCCTTGACCGCACCGGCCTCGTTGGTGAGCGCTCCGCCGTACAGCAGGAACTTCTCGGTGAGGGTGGTCTTGCCCGCATCGGGATGGCTGATGATGGCGAACGTGCGTCGTCGCGCTGCTTCATCTGCGGGGGTGGCCATCGGTGGAGGGTATCGGTCAGTCGCGGGCGGCGGCGCATGCGGCGCAGGTGCCGACGAGGTCGAGACGATGGTGGGCCACGATGAACCCATGTGTGACGGCCACCGATTCGGCGAAGGCGTGCACGCCGTGCTCGAGTTCCGGCGGGGCATCGATGTCGAGCACCGAACCGCAGCTGTCGCAGATCACATGATGGTGATGACCGGTGAGGTCCTCGGCGAGTTCGTAGCGGGCGGTGTCGTCGGAGGTGACCAGTCGGTGCACCACCCCGGCTTCCTCGAGGATGGCCAGGTTGCGATACGCCGAGCTCTGGGCCATGCCGTCGCTGCGTTCGAGCAGTTCGGGCAGCGAGAGCGGACGATCCGAGCCGCCGAGTGCATCCACCAGCGCCCGTCGGTTCGCCGTGTAGCGCTGTCCGTCGCGCTGCAACCGCTCATCGGCGGTGAGGTGGAGTTCGACGAGCGGCGCCTTCATGACGCGCCGAGTGTAGGCGTCCGTCGGCGGCGCCTAGGCTGCGACACCGTGCCGGCCGACGACCAGATGCGCTCCTATCCGGGTGCCCGACCCCCGGATCGAACCGGTCACATCATGAGCAGCGGGCTCCGGCTGGCGCTCAACGAATGGGGCGATCCCTCCGCTCCGATGATCGCCATGGTGCACGGCGGCTTCGACTTCTCCCGCACCTTCGACGTGTTCGCCCCGATGATCGCCGACGCCGGCTGGCGGGTCGTGGCATGGGACGCCCGTGGCCACGGCGACTCCGATCACGCCCATCTCTACAGCTGGGCCGCTGATGTGCGCGACCACATGGCTGCCATCACCTCGCTCAGTGATGAACCGATCGTGCTGCTCGGACATTCGAAGGGGGGAGGACAGCTGCTCGACCTCCTCGACGCCCGCCCCGGTCTGGCCCGGGCGTTCATCAACCTCGACGGCATGCCCTCGCAGTTCTCGGCCCCCGACATCAACGACCGCGAGCGGCGTCGCATGCGGCGGGCCGATGTGGCCGCCGCGCTCGATCGCCGTCGCCGCCGCAACGAGCTCACCCGTCGTCCCGACACCATCGAGGGGCTGGCCGGTCGTCGGGCCCCGATGAACCCGCGCCTCAGCCGTGAGTGGCTGGAGTACCTCGTCACCGTCGGTGCCCGCCACGATGCCGAGGGCTGGCGCTGGAAGATCGACCCCGTGCTGCATCTCGGTGGGTTCGGTCCATGGCGGCCGCAGTGGTCGATGGATCATCTCGCCGCACTCGACCTCCCGTTCCTCGGGGTGCTCTCCGGCGTGCAGGACGACCCCATGGGTTGGAAGAGTCGGCGCGGCGACATCGAGCCGTACCTCCCGCCGGGCGGACAGCTCGAGTTCCACGACGACATCGGACATTTCCTGCACATCGAACAGCCCCGGTTCATCGCCGATCTCGTCCTCGACTTCCTCGGGAGGCTCCCATGAGCCGCCGCACCGAGTTCCTGCCCAACGGCTCGCTGCGTCTGGCGCTCCACACGCTCGCCGATGGCGTGGACGGCGGGGCTGCTGACGGCGGTGGCACCGCCCATCCGCTGCTGCTGCTCCATGGTCTCGGCGAGCAGTCACCGGCGGCGCGGCCGGCCTGGACCGCCGCCTGGCCCGGTCCGGTGCTGGCGCTCGACTTCACCGGTCACGGGGAGTCCGATGTCCCCGTCGGCGGCGGGTACATGCCCGAGACCCTCATGGCCGATGTCGATGCCGTGATCGCCGCCCATGGCCCGGTCACGATCGTGGGTCGTGGTCTGGGTGCGTGGATCGCCCTGCTGATCGCCGGGGCCCGCACGGCCTCGGTGCGCGGTGTCGTGCTCGCTGACGGCTCAGGGCTCGCCGGCGGCGGACCCCATCCGCCCTCGCCCTACGTGACCGTGCTCGGACCGGGCGACGGCCGCACACCCGACCCGTATGCGTTGATCGAGCTCAGTCGTGATGTCCGACCCCCCGACTACGCCCTCGACTATCTGCGGTTCGCCCTCGAGGAGTCCGAACTCGAGACACCGGTGGTGGTCGCCGCCCGCATCCGGCCGGACTGGCTCGTGGCCATCGCCGCCGATGTCAGCGTCACCGAGGCGCCGCTCGCCGAGGCCGTCGGGTCCTTCGTCGATCCCCTGCTCGTCAGCCGCTGAGGGCGGGCCGACGAGGCGCGATCAGAGATCGCGGTCGCTCACGTAGCGGGCGAGATCCACGAGCGCGTCGATCGCCACCGGTTCGAAGGCCAGACCCTCGAGCGCATCGATGGCGGTGTCGGTGAGTGCGGTGATGGTCGCCTCGATCTCGGATCGCGCACCGGTGTCGACCACGACCTGCTGCAGTTCGACGATGTCGGCGTCGGTGAGATCCACCGACCCCACACGATCGAGCAGCTGCCGCTGGGACGGCGACGCGTTGGTGCGGGCGATGGCCAGCAGGGGAGTGGGCTTGCCCTCGCGGAGATCGTCGCCCACGGGTTTGCCGGTGCGCTGTTCATCGCCGAACGCCCCGAGGATGTCGTCACGCAGCTGGAAGGCCTCGCCGAGCGGGGAGCCGTAGCGCGAGAGCTGCGCACGGAACTCGTCGAGGCGATCGACCAGCGCGGCACCGACATGGAGCGGCCGCTCGATCGTGTACTTGCCGGACTTGTAATGGGCGATGCGTCGGGAGGTCTCGAGATCGGTGCCGCCACGGGCTGCCCCCAGCACATCGAGGTACTGGCCGATGTTGACCTCGATCTTGAGCTGGCTCCAGGCGCCGAACGCGGCGGGCGGCGTGGCGATCATGAGGCGATCGGCGAACACCTCGGCGAGATCGCCGATGAGGATGGCGACACCCTCGCCGAACCGACGCGATTCCCCGCCCCATCCGCCGTCGTCATGGGTGGCGGCGAACTGGGTGTGGACGGTGAGCGAACCCCGACGGGTCTCGCTGCCATCCATGATGTCGTCGTGGATCAGGGCGAAGGCGTGCAACAGCTCGAAGGCTGCGCCCGCATCGACGATGGCGTCGTCGCCGGGGGTTCCGCCGGCCCCGACGAACGCCCAGTGGCAGAAGGCCGGACGCAGTCGCTTGCCGCCGCCGAGCACGAACCCGCGCAGTGATTCGAGCGGTTCGGTGAGATCGGGATCGATCGCCGACCAGTCGGCGATCTCCTGATCGAGCAGTGCGGCGAGGCGTCGCTCGACCGGGGCGGCGACGGTGGTGAGCGCCGTGGGCGGTGTGCCGGTGGCGGAACTCACGGAGCCACGTCGCCGTCGAGGAGCTCGAGGTCGGCGACGATGCGGGTGATCTCGGTACGGGCGAGATCGAGGCGGCCACGACACAGCTCGATGAGATCGGCGGCCCGCTTCACCTGCGTGGCCAGATGATCGACGTCGACGTCATCGCTCTCGAGATCGGCGAGGATCTCCTCGAGTTCGGCGACGGCCTCGGCGTATCCGATGGCCTCGGAGTCGTCGGCCGGGTCGGTGTCGTTCTTCTTGGCGGCCATCAGGATCCCTCGTCGAGTTCGGTCGTGGAGACGGTACTTGTGACCCGGCCGTCGACCAACTGCGTGACGAGGTCGTCCCCGGGGGAGACGTCGGCCGCGCTGCGCACGATGGTGCCGGCGGAGGTGCGCGTGATGCTCCAGCCCCTGGCGAGGGCGCGGGCGGGGTCCACGGCGGCGATCCGGGCGGCGAGGAGGTCGATGTCGGTGCCGGCATGGCGCAGCGCAATGAGGCCACCGCGCATCGATCGTTCGGCGGCGACATCGAGCCGGTGCTGCTCGAGCTGCAGCCGGGAGCGCACCGAGGTCGTGGCCAGTCGGGCGACACGGGCGAGGCGGGTGCCTTCACCGGAGAGCTGCTGTTCGGCGATGGCGCACACCGAGGCCCAGGCGTCCTCGGCCCGGGAGATGGCGTCACCGAGGAGTGCGGCGATGGCGGCGGCGCAGGCGGTGGGCGTCTTGTGGGAACGACAGGCCACGACATCGGCCACGCTGGTGTCGATCTCATGGCCGATACCCGTGAAGACCGGCACATCGAGCGTGGCGATCGTGCGGGCGATGAGTTCGTGGTCGAAGGTGGCGAGGTCGGTGCGCGCCCCGCCGCCGCGCACGAGCGCGATGAGATCGACCCCCTGCGCCGCCACTGTGCGCAGCGCCGCCGACACGGTGCGCTCGGCACCCAGACCCTGCATCTGGGCATCGACGAACACGATGTCGAAGGCCAGGCCGCTGTCGTCCAGGGTCTTGAGGAAGTCGGCCTCGGCGGCACTTCCCACGGCGGTGACGAGTCCGATCCGACGGGGAGCGATGGGCACCGGGCAGGACCGATTGCGATCGAGGAGTCCCTCGGTCCGGAGCAGCGCCAGCACCCGGTCCCGTTCGGAGTCGATGAGTTCGAGCGTGTACTCCGGGTCGATGTCCTGCATGTTCAGCTGCAGCCGACCGCCGGGCACCCAGAGCTCGAGCGGTCCGATGATGCGTACGCGCACGCCATCGTCCATGCGCACGGGGCCGGCGTCCCTGAACCGGGCGTTCACCCTCGCCCGGTTGCCGGCCCACAGCGCCACGGAGACCTTGGCGATCACACGGTCCTCGTCGTCCTTCTCGATGAGATCGAAGTAGGTGTGGTTGTTGCGGCCCTTCTTGAACCCGGAGATCTCCCCCTCGACCCAGATCGGACCGCCGAGTTCGGCATCGATGGCGTCACGTGCGGTGCTGAGCAGCCGACTCACCGTGTAGCTGCCCGGCATCCCCCCGACATCGTCGCCCTCGTCCCCGACCATGCCGGCACGGTAGCGGCTGTCCCCACCACTACCGTGCGGACATGCGAGTGCGTGTGCAGCGGCGTGATCCTCGTCGGCGGGGTTCCACGTCCCCGGGCGTCCTCACCGGTGGCGTGCTGGCCGGTTGCCTGCTGGTCGTCATGATGGTGTCGGCGGGATGCAGTCCCGAGAACCCGGGCACCGTCGCCCGCTCCACCACGACGAGACCGTCCTCTGCCTCGACGATCCTCACCCCGTACACGGGACTCGCCGCTGAGAACCCTCGACTCGCCGCCTGCGCCCTGCTCGCCGACACCGTCGGACTCGACGGGCTGGTACCGGTCGACTCATCGAGCTGGCGCGATGAACGCGAGCGCATCCTCGTCGATGCCCAGCGCGAATCCACGCTGCTGCCGCTCGCTGCTCCGGGTGCATCCCCCGAACTCACTCCCGCTCTGCAGATGCTCGCCGACCATGCTGCACGCGTCGCCGAGGAGATCTCGCAGGCGACCGACCACGCCGATGCCATGGATCGCCTCGGGTCCATGGGATCGGCCACCGAACTGCGCGCCGCGGCTGACGCCGTCGCCGACTGGCGGCACGCCAACTGCTGATCGACTGGATGGATCGGCGTCGCCGCAGCGACGCCGGGGGTCACTCCTGGACGAGCTCGATGAGTGTGCCGAGGGCGTCCTTGGGATGGATGAACGCCACCGTGGTGCCTCGTGAACCCGGACGGGGTGCGTCGTCGAGCACACGGAAGCCCTGGGCCTTGACCGACTCGAGGGCCACGGCGCAGTCGGCCACGCGGTAGCCCACATGGTGGATGCCGGGGCCGCCGCGGTTGGCGAGCCACTTGGCCACGGTGGAGTCGTCTCGGGTTGGGGTGAGCAGCTGCACGTAGCTCTCGGCCACCTTGAGCAGGGCCTCCTCGACGCCGTCGCTCTCGACGACCTCACGATGATCGACGGTGGCGCCGAAGGTGTCGCGGTAGTAGTCGATGGCGGCACCGAGATCCGGCACGGCGATCGCGATGTGATCGATCTCGGTGAGGAGCGGGGCGGGGGCGGCTGATTCGGACATCTGGACTCCGGGGTCGTCGTCGCCGACGCGACGTGCGGTGATGGACATGGTGGTTGAACTCAGGCGCCGTGGCGGCGGAAGGCGGTGATGCGATCCTCGCCGACCTTCTCACGCAGTTCGCGGTTCGTGATGCCGAGGCCCTCCTCGGGGGCCAGGCACAGCACCCCGATCTTGCCCTCGTGCAGGTTCTTGTGGACCTGATAGGCGGCCTCGCCGGTCTCGGCCATGGGGTACACGGCCGACAGGATCGGCTGGATCCTCCCCTGGCGGATGAGGTCGTTGGCGGCCCAGGCCTCGGCGTAGTTGGCGAAATGCGAGCTGACGATCCGCTTGAGCTTCATCCAGAGATGGCGGTTGTCGTACTCGATCATGAAACCGCTGGTGGCGGCGCAGGTGACGATGGTGCCGCCGCGGGCCGCCACGAACACGGAGGCGCCGAAGGTCTGACGGCCCGGATGCTCGAACACGATGTCGACATCGCGGCCGACCATCGAGCGGATGTCCTTGCCGAGGCGGCGCCATTCCGATTCGTCCTGGGTGTGCTCATCGGCCCAGAACCGGTAGTTCGCCTCCTTGCGATCGATGACGTGCTCGACACCGAGATCCTTGAGCAGCGCCACCTTCTCGGGGCTGGAGACCACACCCACCGGGATGCCGCCACCGTTGAGGATGTACTGCACGGCGTAGCCGCCGAGACCGCCGGACGCACCCCACACGAGCACGGCATCGCCCTGCTTCATCTGGGCGGCGTTCTTCGAGACCAGCATGCGGTAGCTGGTGGAGTTGCACAGCGCATTGACCGATGACTCCTCCCAGCTGAGGTGCTCGGGCTTGGGCATCAGCTGGTTGGCCTTGACGATCGAGAGTTCGGCGAGGCCGCCGTAGTTCGTCTCGAAACCCCAGATGCGCTGGTTGTCGCCGAGCATCGAGTCGTTGTGGCTGGACTGGTCCTGATCGTCCACATGGTTGCAGTGCACGACCACGCGGTCGCCCGGCTTCCACTTGCGCACGGCCGAGCCGACCCGGAGCACCACGCCCGAGGCGTCGGAGCCCACGGCATGGAAGTCCTGGTCGTGGCGCTTGCCCCAGTAGCTCTCCTTGCCGAGACGGGTGAGGAACCCGAAGGTGGAGAGCGGCTCGAAGATCGAGCTCCACACCGTGTTGAAGTTGATCGAGCTGGCCATCACAGCGATGACGGCCTCATCCGGAGCGAGCTCCGGCATGGCGATCTCCTGCACGTGCAGTGACTGGCGGGGGTCCTTGTCGCCCGACTCCATGCCGGCGAACATGTCCTGCTCCTCCTTGCGGACGACGACGGCCCGATAGGACTCGGGCAGGTCGAGCGCAGCGAACTCCTCGCTCGGTGCGCCCGCGGAGATGAGGTCGAGAATGTTCTGCATGGGCCGGAAAGCTAGTGGTGGGGGGCAGCGCCGCCAAGCGGGAACCGGGCATGAGGCGATTCCGGTTACCGGCGGGTAATGTCAACCGGCCCGGACAGTCGAGTCCGAGCAGGGGAGCGACGCAGTCCACGCACGGCGCCGATCACCATCGTCGAACGACTTCTGGAGGAACAACATGGCTGCTTCGGTCATTCTTGGGGGCGCACGCACGCCCATCGGCAAGCTGTCGGGTGCGCTCGCCGGTTTCGAGGCCACCGACCTCGGCGCCATCGCCATCCGCGAGGCCCTCGTGCGCTCCGGCGTGTCGCCCGATCAGGTCGACTACGTGTTCATGGGTCAGGTGCTGCTCGGCGGCGCCGGCCAGATGACCGCCCGCCAGGCCTCGACCAAGGCCGGCATCCCGCTGTCAGTCCCCTCGACCACCGTCAACAAGGTGTGTCTGTCGGGCCTCAACGCCATCCACCTCGCAGATCTCTACATCCAGGCCGGCCTCGCCGACATCGTCGTCGCCGGTGGCATGGAGTCCATGACCAACGCCCCGTACCTCATGCCCGGCGCCCGCGCCGGTCTGCGCATGGGCGACGGCAAGATCGTCGACTCCATGATGTTCGACGGTCTGTTCTGCGCCATCGACCAGATGGCCATGGGTGCCGGCACCGAGAAGTACGCCGCCACCGCCGGCCTCGACCGCGACTCCCAGGATCAGGTCGCCTACCTCTCCCATGAGCGTGCCGCTCGCGCCCAGGCCGAGGGCCTCTTCGCCGACGAGATCGTCGCCGTCGAGATCCCCCAGCGCAAGGGTGACCCCAAGATCTTCTCGGTGGACGAGGGCGTGCGCGCCGAGACCACCCTCGACTCGCTCGGTGCTCTTCGCCCGGCGTTCGACAAGGCCGGCAACATCACCGCCGGCAACGCCTCGCAGATCTCCGACGGCGGTTCGGCCGTGATCGTCGCCTCCGAGGCCGCCGCCGAGCGTCTCGGCGTCACCCCGCTGGGCCGCATCATCGGCTACGGCGAGGTCGCCGGTCCCGATCCGTCGCTGCTCAACCAGCCGGCCAACGCCATCAACGCCGCCCTCGCCCGGGCCGGCATGAGCGTCGGTGATCTCGACCTCTTCGAGCTCAACGAGGCCTTCGCCGCCGTCGGTGTCGCCTCGATGGCCACCCTGGGCATCACCGCCGAGATCACCAACGTGAACGGTGGCGCCATCGCCCTCGGTCACCCCATCGGCATGTCGGGCAACCGCGTGGCGCTGCACCTGCTCCATGAGCTCAAGCGTCGTGGTGGCGGTCGTGGTGCTGCGGCCCTCTGCGGCGGTGGCGGTCAGGGCGACGCCATCCTGCTCGAGACCATCTGAGTCCCGACCCGCCCTCCCGTCGTTCGGCGGGATGCGCATCGTTGTGCTGATCGGACCCGGGCTGCGGCCCGGGTCCCTTCGCGTCTGGTCCCCTTCGCGTCGAGCTCCCTCGACGTCTGGGCGCTCCGCGTTGCAGTGCATCCGCGTGCCGGTGCATCCGCCGGCCGGGCGGCTGGAGGGATCAGCCGATGTCAGAGGATCTCGCGGCGACCCTCGAGCGCACGGCCGAGTGTGAGCTCGTCGGCGTACTCGAGATCGCCACCCACCGGCAGACCGCTGGCGATGCGGGTGACGGTGAGGCCGAGGGGTTTCAGCAGCCGACTGATGTACATGGCGGTGGCCTCACCCTCGATGTTGGGGTTGGTGCACAGGATGACCTCGGTGATGCCCTCGGGCTCGAGCCGGGCCAGCAGTTCCTTCACCTTGAGCTGGTCCGGGCCGATGCCCTCGATCGGACTGATGGCGCCCTGCAGCACGTGATAGCGGCCACGGAACTCGCCGGTCTTCTCGACCGCCACGATGTCGCGGGGTTCCTCGACCACGCACACGATGGAGCTCTCGCGTCGGGTGTCGGTGCAGATGCCGCAGGCCTCACCCTCGGAGATGTTGAAGCAGGTCTGGCAGAAGCTGACCCGCTCCTTCACGACGACGATGGCGTTGGCCAGTCGGAGGGCGTCGATCGAGGGCAGCTTGAGCAGATGGAAGGCGATGCGCTGCGCCGATTTCGGGCCGACCCCCGGGAGTCGGCCGAGTTCGTCGATGAGCTCCTGGACCGGCCCGGCGTACATGCTCACGATCGGCCGGGCTCGCCGTCGGCGCCGGGCAGCGCGCCGCCGAACCCGCCGAACCCGCCGCCCGAGGGAGTGCTCCCGCCGCCGAGGCCACCGAGACCGCCGAGGCCACCCAGCGCTCCGCCGAGTGCACCGAGATCGAGGGCGGGCATCGCTGCGCTCTGGAGATCGGCCAGCTGATCGAAGGCATCGTTGAGGGCGGCGAGGACGAGATCCTCGAGCAGCCCGATGTCCTCCGGATCGACGGCGGTGGGGCTGATGGTGACATCGAGGAACTCCATGCCCCCCGTGACGGTGATCTGCACCGCACCCCCACCGGCGCGGCCGATGATCTCGGTGGCGGTGGTGCGGGCCTGGGCGTCGGTCATGCGTTGCTGCATGTCGAGCGCCTGGGACAGCAGTGAGTTGATGTCGAAGGAATCGGTCATCGGGGGCTCCGTTCGGGATCAGGCGTCGGGTTCGGCGACCAGTTCGGCACCGGGGAACACGGCGGCGATGCGGTCGAGCCCGCTGGTGGCGGTGCTGTCGGCGTTGTCGAGCTGGGCGATCGTCTCGCGGTCGAGGAACTCCTCGGGCTCCTCGACGGACGGGCGCGGACCGCCGGCGGCCACCGCACGACGGTCGCCGGGGTCGACGGCATCGGCGTCGACGGTGAGGCGCACGGTGACGGGACCACCGAACGCTGCGGCGAGTGCGGCCTCGACCTCGGGTCGCAGCTCCTCGCAGCGCGAGGCGTGGTGTGCATTGGGCAGACCGAAGATGGCTTCGGACCCCTGCACGGCGAGCCAACGACCCCCGGCGAAACGAGGTTTCGCCCGCTGGGACAGGGAGGGCAGGATGCGCGAGCTCCAGGCGGTGGTGAGGGAGTCGAGGGTGGGGGAGGCGCCATCGCCGGATGCGGATGCGGGCGGTGCCGACGGGCTGGGCGCTGCGGGCGTCGGAGTGTGCTCCGAGGAGGGAGCAGGGGCGTCGGCCCCGGGGTCGGCTCCCGGCTGGGGTCGGGCGGTGGATCCCGAGGGGCTCGGTGCCGGGGGTCGGCGGGTGCCCGGACGTGCCGGCGGGGTGGGTCGGGGGCCGGCGCTGGCATCGGCTCCGGCAGCGGGGCGTGCCGCAGGACGGGCAGTGGGACGGGCGCCGCCCGCATTGCGCTGGCGCAGCACCTCACGGGCCCCGTCGGCCGGACGACCGCCGCCTCCGCTGGCCGGTGCGCCGTCGGGGGCGGGATGCGACGGCGTGTCATGCGGGTCGTCGATGCTGCCGGCGGGGTCCCCGGCAGGGCCGCGATCGGCGGGTGCACCGGACGAGGGCACAGAGGCAGGGGCAGGGGAAGCGGCGGCAGCTGCGGCAGGCGCTGCGGCCCGGCCCGCCGCTGGTGCACCGCCGGCGGGGAGCCCCTGCTCGAGGCGGGTGATCCGTTCCGCCAGCGCCGCCACGGAGGTGTCGGCGTCGAAGCGGGTGAGCCGGACGAGTGCCACCTCGAGCGGGATGCGGGGATCGAGGGCGTCCTGGATGCCGACGAACGCCTCGCCGAGCACCTCGAGGGCACGGGTGGCGCCGACGGCGCTCAATCGAGCGGCCTGTTCGGCGGCCCGGGCGCGGTCGGTGTCGGTGAGTCGGGCGAGATCAGCCCCCACTGCGGCGAGGAAGACATCGCGGAGTCGTGCGATGAGCGATTCGCCCAGCACCCGCGGGCTGCGCCCGCGACCGAGGGCGGTCTCGACGGCGATGAGGGCCCGGGCGGTGTCGCGTTCGCACAGGGCCTCGACCAGTTCGTCGACAGCGTCGTCGGAGTCGGGGACACCGCCGGCGGCCACGACCCGATCGAGGGCCGAGAGGGTGTCGCGGGCGGATCCGGCGCCGACGCGCAGCACATGGGCCCGGCCCTCTGGACTCAGTTCGAGTTCGGCGTCGGCGACCACGAAATCGACGAGTCCCGCCAGATCGGCCGCCGAGAGCAGGTTGACCTCGAAATGCTGGGTGCGGCTGCGGATGGTGGGCAGCACCTTCTGCGGATCGGTGGTGGCCAGCACGAACACCACATGCTCGGGAGGCTCCTCGAGGGTCTTCAGCAGCGCGTTGGATGCCGCTGCCGTGAGCATGTGGACCTCATCGAGGATGTACACCTTGGTGCGGCCCGGGGTGCCCAGCGATGCCCGGGCGATGAGATCACGGATGGCGTCGACACCGTTGTTCGAGGCGGCGTCGAGCTCATGCACATCGAAGCTGCTGCCGGTCTCGATCGAGAGGCAGGAATCGCATTCGCAGCAGGGTTCGCCGTCGGTGGTGGCCTCGCAGTTGAGCACCTTGGCCAGGATGCGGGCGGTGGAGGTCTTGCCCGTGCCGCGGGGGCCGGAGAGGAGATAGGCGTGGCCGATGCGGTCCTCGATGACGGCGTTGCGGAGCGCGTCGACGAGATGCTGCTGGCCCCTGACCTCGCTGAATCGGCGGGGACGGTAGCGACGGTAGAGCGACTGATAGGCCATCGGGGCCGAGCCTACCGACCCCCTGTGTCCTCGTGCGCCGAGCGGTAGGGGACGCGGATGACCCGCTCCCCCGTGTGACGGTCAGGCTGCCTGCGGCACATCGGAGTTCCTGTTGAGAGCTGCTGCCTTCCGGCCCTGACCCGGTTCACAGGTTCCGATTGCACAGGACCCGACCGCCACACGCGGAAGCGGGTCAGCCGACACGATACCCTGTCGGCTCGGCACTTCGTCCGGTCGCCCGGATGGAATCCCTGGAGGGGTGCGAGAGCGGCCGAATCGGCACGCTTGGAAAGCGTGTGAGGGGCAACCCTCCGTGGGTTCGAATCCCACTCCCTCCGCCATGTCGGGCCCGGTCGAACTCGACCGGGCCCGTCTGCATCTCGAACACGGTGGGGCGGGCGCATCTCGTGCTCTGACCATCTGCCCGACTGACGTAGGGTCCGGGGATGCCGTCGGATCAGGAACGCGATCACGAACTGATGGGTCTCGCCCTCGAGGAGGCCCGGGCCGCCGCCGAGCACGGCGATGTCCCGATCGGCGCACTCGTGGTCATCGATGGGCTGGTCGTGGCCCGACGGCACAACGAGCGCGAGCGGCTGCAGGACCCCACCGCCCATGCCGAGGTGCTCGCCATCCGTGATGCCGCCGCCGCCGTCGGTTCGTGGCGCCTCGAACGGGCCACGGTGATCGTCACCCTCGAGCCGTGTGCGATGTGCGCCGGCACGATGGTCAACGCCAGGGTCGAGCGACTCGTGTTCGGTGCCCGCAGTCTCGACAACGGTGCCTGCGGATCGCTCTACCACCTCGGGAGCGATCCACGTCTCAACCACGAGTTCTCCACCACCGCTGATGTGCGCGCCGGCGAGTGCGGCGAACTGCTGTCGACCTACTTCGCCGGACTCCGCTGACCGACGGGTGCCGCCGATGAGTGGCACCGGCCCATTCGCAGAGCTTTCGGGACCGCCACTAAGGTCGCAGACGGAGAGTTGCCAGAGCGGACGAATGGGACGGTCTCGAAAACCGTTGAGGCTTCACGGTCTCCGAGGGTTCAAATCCCTCACTCTCCGCCACCGGAACCGGCGCCCACGGGCGCCGGTTCCTCGCGTTCCGGCCCTAGGGTGACCACTCCATGCAGAGCCCGAACATGCACATGATGTCGATGATGTCGGCGAACCGCGATGCGATCGCCGGCAAGAAGTTCGGACGGCGCACCATCCTGCGCGTGCTGTCGTTCGCCCGCCCCTACCGGACCGCCATCTCGCTGTTCGTGATCGTGATCGTGCTGCAGGCCCTGCTCGGTCTCGCTCCGGCGCTGCTGTTCCGCCAGATCATCGATGTGGCCATCCCGCAGAGCCGGCGGGGGCTGCTGCATGTCCTCGCCGCTGCGGTCGTGGCAGCCGCGGTGTGCAACGCCGGCCTGTCGTTCGTCGAACGGTTCTACTCCTCACGGATCGGGGAGGGTCTCATCTTCGATCTGCGGTCCCGCCTGTTCGATCACGTGCAGGCCATGCCCATCGGGTTCTTCACCCGCACCCAGACCGGTGCGCTCATGAGCCGCATGAACAACGACGTCATCGGTGCCCAGCGAGCGGTCACCACCACCCTCGGTTCGGTGGTCTCGAACGTCATCGTGCTGGCCACCACCCTCACCGCCATGGTCGTCCTCGAATGGCGTCTCACGCTGCTGGGTCTCGTCGTCCTCCCGATCTTCATCATCCCCGCCAAGCGGGTGGGGCGGCGTCTGTCGAGCATCACCCGTGAGGGGTTCGATCTCAACGCCGTGATGAACACCCAGATGACGGAACGCTTCAACGTGTCGGGCGCACTGCTGGTGAAGCTCTTCGGCGATCACCAGCAGGAGTCGAAGGAGTTCTCCGATCGGGCCGCACGGGTGCGCGACATCGGCATCAGGAGCGCGATGTACAGCCGTACCTTCCTCATCGCGCTCGCGCTGGTGGGCGCGCTCGGCACGGCGATGGTCTACTGGCTCGGCGGCCAGCTGGTGATCTCCGATGCGATCTCGCTGGGCACGCTCGTGGCCATGGCGGCGCTGGTCACCCGCATCTACGACCCGCTCACCGCGCTCTCCAACGCGCGGGTCGACATCATGACTGCCCTTGTGTCGTTCGACCGGGTGTTCGAGGTGCTCGACCTGAACAACCCGCTCGTCGATCGACCGGGTGCTGTCGATCTCATCGCTCCGCGCGGGGCCATCGAGTTCGATCACGTCACCTTCAGCTACCCGTCGGGCGCCGACATCTCGTTGCGGTCCCTCGAGATCGGCACGAGCGGTTCCGTCGACGACGGCCCCGGCGCCGAGGTCCTCCACGATGTGAGCGCCACGATCGAACCGGGCCAGCTCATCGCCCTCGTCGGTCCGAGCGGTGCCGGCAAGACCACGCTGAGCTCACTGGTGCCGCGCCTCTACGACGTCAGTGAAGGATCGCTGCGCATCGATGGTCATGATGTGCGTGATCTCACCCTCGACTCGCTGCGCTCGGCCGTGGGTGTCGTCTCCCAGGACCCGCACCTCTTCCACGACACCGTGGCGGCCAATCTGCTCTACGCCCGCCCCGACGCCTCCCGGGAGGATCTCGCCCGGGCCTGTCGGGCGGCCCAGATCCACGATGTCATCGCTGCGCTGCCCGATGGCTACGACACCGTGGTCGGCGAGCGCGGGCACCGGCTCTCCGGCGGCGAGAAGCAACGGCTCGCCATCGCCCGGGTGCTCGTCAAGGATCCTGCCATCGTCATCCTCGACGAGGCCACCAGCCATCTCGACTCGGAGAACGAATCACTCGTGCAGCAGGCGCTGGCCCATGCGTTGCGCGGTCGCACCGCGCTGGTGATCGCCCACCGGCTCAGCACCATCACCGACGCCGATCAGATCCTCGTGCTCGAGGGTGGACGCATCGTCGAGCAGGGACGCCACGACGATCTCATGCACGATGAGGGTCTCTACGCGGATCTCTACCGCACCCTGTTGCGGGCCGATCTCGAGGGCGTCGACCGCACCCCCTGAGCTGCGGGTCCGGACGTCAGCGCGTCGCCAGCCGGGCGCGCAGCCGGGGGAGGACCTCCTCACCGAGTGCCGTGATCTGGGCACCGGCGGCCGCCGGATCGATGCCGGGTGCATGGATGCGCAGGTTGAGGCAGGTGGCGTCGGCGGCGATCACGGCATCGGCGAGGGCGTCGGCGAGCCGCTGCGGGTCGTCATCACAGATCCATCCGTCGTCGCGCCAGTGGGCGAGGGCAGCGGCGGTGGAGTAGCTGCGGTACACGTCGAACTGCGCGGCGAATGCCTGCTTCGGCGGCGCACCCAGCCACACCCGGCGGATGAGGATGCGGGCACCGGTGCCGCCGGCTCCGCAGTACGCCTCGGTGAGCTCACGGACGCGTGGGATCACCGTGCCGCCGTCGAAGAGCACGCCGGCGCCCGCCTCCGCAGCGCGTCGCACCGCCGCCGGACTCATCGCCGCACTGATCACCGGGATCGGTCGGTCGGCGAGCAGACGCAGGGCCCGGTCCCCTTCGAGCGGTCCGAGCTCGCGACCGGCGAGCATCGCCACCAGTCGGGGGAGTCCCTCACGGAACATCGGCATCATCCGGGACTGGTCGATCCCCATCGCCTCGAAGTCGAGTGCGAGGGAACCCGGAGCGGCGCCGACACCCACCCGACCCGGGAATCGGGCATCGAGCCACGCCACCTCCTCGGCGAGCATGGCCACCGGACGCAATGGCAGCAGCAGCGGGCACGGCGCCGCCCACCCCCGGCGCATGGCGGCCAGCTGGAACCCGGTGGTCTGCAGTGGATTGGGCAGGTACCCGGCGAACCCACCGTGATGCTCGGCGGTCATCACACCGTCGAAGCCGACCTCGGCGGCTGACGCCGCCTGCCCACAGAGATGCTCGACGATCTCGACGGCGTCGAGCTCGTTGTGGGGGTAGATCCGCAATGAGATGGAGCCATCGGCGAACACGGCCTCGGGTTCGGACCTGGTGCTGGCGGTGGACATGGGTCGACATTACGGCGCCACTGATCGCGGAAGCGGCGGGGCTCGCGTCCTAGCGTGGGGGCATGGTGTCCCTGCCCGAGAACGCGCTCGAGAAGCTGCTCGCGTACGAACAGATCCGACAGCTGGCCTCGCACTACGCCGTCGCCGTCGATTCCCGCGACCTCGATGCCCTCGTGGCGCTGTTCATCGACGACGTGCGGGTCGGTCGCGACACCTACGGCCGTGCGGCGCTGCGAGCCTCGTTCGACGCCTCGCTGCGTGGCATCGGGGTCTCCATGCTGAACGTCGGGACCCACGCCATCGATCTCCTCGACGCCGACCACGCCACCGGTTCGGTGTACTGCCATGGCCAGATCCAGGACGGCGACCGCTGGATCCATCAGATGATCCTGTACCGCGACACCTACGAACGCCGCGACGGCACCTGGCTGTTCGTCCGTCGGATCCATGAGCTCTGGTACGGCCAGCAGGCCGAGCGCAGCCCGCTCGACCAGCCGCCGGCCGACTGGCCCACCAACCACGACGGACGCGGCACCGTTCCAGAGTCCTGGCCGAGCTGGTCGGCCTTCTGGTCCCGTGGATCCTGATCACTCGCCCTCCTCCGCCGACGGCCCGCCCCGTCCGAGGGTCGCGTTCGTCACCACGCTCGACACGGCGATCCTGCACGACGACTTCGACCATCCGTTCCATGTCGAGGCCTTCGCCGCCGCCGGGATCGATCTCGATCACGCTGCGTGGGAGGACCCCGATATCGAGTGGGAGGCGTTCGATCTCGTCGTCGTGCGCAGCGCGTGGAACTACGTGGATCGCCTCGACGACTTCCGGGAGTGGCTCCATGCCCGGCGTCCCCTCCTCACGATGCACAACCCGGTCGATCTCATCGAATGGAACATGGACAAGCTGTACCTCGCCGAACTGGCTGCCGCCGGTGTCGCCGTCGTGCCCACGTCCTACGCCACGACGGTCGCTGAACTCACCGTGGCACTCGCCGAGGTCGATGCCCGACAGGTCATCGTGAAACCCACGATCTCCGCCGGCTCGCGCCTCACCGGTCGGTTCGCCCACAGGTCCCCCGGCGCCCCTGCGCTCGGCCGTCGGATCCTCGACGCAGGGTTCACGGTCATGGTGCAGCCCTTCGCCGCATCGGTGGACCGGATCGGTGAGATCGGCACCGTGTTCATCGATGGTGTCATCTCGCACTCGTTCCGCAAGGGTCCGCTGCTCGACGACGAAGGAGCGCTCCGCGGCGGTGAGTACTGCGAGGAGATCACCGCCGCCGAACTCTCCGCCGACGAGCGCGAACTCGTCGTCGTCGTCGACGCCGAGGTCGATCGCATCGTGCACGCCCGGGGTTGGCTCCCACCCGACTCGAAGCTCCTGTACGCCCGCTATGACCTCGTCCGACTCGACGACGGCACACCGGCACTGCTCGAGGCGGAACTGTTCGAGCCGAGCCTCTTCCTCATGGTGGATCCAGCCTCGCCCGTCCGTTTCGTGGAGGCGGTCAGGGCCCGCCTCTAACCGGTGGCCAGCGTGCCGGCGAAGATCTGCCAGGCGAGGGTGCTCTTCGCCACGAGACTCAGCACGAGGTACACCTTCTCGCCGTGGAGGTAGTCGGCGAACCGGCCCCGACCCCGGTACTGCAGCCACTGGTTGATGGCGAAGCAGTTGAACAGCAGGAACAGCGAGATGACGATCGCATAGACGAACGTGGGGACGCCGTCGGGGTTGGCGGCCACACCGTCGATCACGGTGCTGTCGGTGGCGGCGGTGACGAGTGCGAACGTGATGGCGATCCAGGGCACGATGCCGACGATGCAGCCGAGGATGAACGGCCACCAGTTCACGGTGGTGCGGTCGCGGTTCACCTGCTCCATCACGAGGCCGAACAGGATCATGGCGGCGTTCACGCCGAAGATCGCCATCATGGCGTAGAGGTTGTTGATGCCGTTGAGCAGGCCGATCAGCAGGATCATGATCGATGCACTGATCGAGTACTCGATCCATCGCGCGTAGTTGATGCCGCACCGGAGGTTGGCCTCGTACCAGCGCCGCACCGGCGGGATCGCCATCAACAGATGGTCGCCGGCGGCGAGGAACAGGAAGATGGCGATGGCGATCGGGAAGTCGAACTCGAAGAACTGCTTGGTGAGGCTGAGCGATCCGGCCGCCCCCGGGGGGCCGGTTCTTCATCGCCCGCCCGCACTGCTGTGGGAGGCTCCACCCATGCGCGTGCACCTCGTCGACGGCACCTACGAACTGTTCCGCCATCACTTCGCCCTCCCATCCCATGTGAACGCAGACGGGCTCGAGGTGGCCGCCACCCGTGGGGTGCTGTCCTCGCTCATCGGGATGCTCGAGGAGGGGGCCACACATATCGGGGTCGCCACCGATCACACGGTGGAGTCCTTCCGCAACGCGCTCTACGACGGCTACAAGACCGGTGAGGATCTCGATCCTCTGCTGGGGGATCAGTTCCATCTCCTCGAGGACGTGCTGCGCTCCGCCGGGTTCACCGTGTTCGCCATGACCGAGCATGAGGCCGACGATGCCATGGGGGCTGCGGCGGCCATCGCCGCTGCCGACCCCCGGGTCGAGCAGGTCATCATCTGCACCCCGGACAAGGATCTCGGACAGTGCGTGGTGGACGACCGGGTGGTGCAGCTCGATCGGCGCAAGGGGGTGCTCATCGATCGTCAGGGAGTGATCGACAAGTTCGGCGTGCCCCCGGAGTCCATCCCGGATTACCTCGGCCTCGTGGGCGACACCGCCGACGGTTTCCCGGGTCTGCCGGGATGGGGGGCCAGGTCTGCTGCCGCGGTGCTCGCCCGGTACGGCCATATCGAGCACATCCCTGTCGATGTCGCCGACTGGGATGTACAGGTCCGAGGTGCCGCCAAGCTGGCCGCCACACTCGACGAGCAGCGCGAGCTCGCCCTGCTGTTCCGCCGCATCGCCACCATCGCGCTGGACGCACCCACGATGGAATCGGTCGACGAGCTTCGCTGGGTGGGCCCGACGCCCGAGTTCCCGGTGCTCGCCGAACGCATCGGCGCCTCCCGCATGATGTCGCGCCTGGAACGGCTGATGGCCGCTCGGTGAGCGGCCATCAGGGAGATGCGGTGATGCAGATGTGGTGGGTCCGGTGGGGGACCCTGCAGCGAATGAGCAGTGCCGACTAGCTGTCGGACTTGGTCTCCTCAGCCTTGGTGACGGCGGAGGAGGCCTCGCCCTCGCGGAGACCCTTCTCGAACTCGCCCTTGGCCGAGCCGATCGAGCGGGCCAGCTTGGGGAGCTTCGCTCCACCGAAGAGCAGGGCGATGATGGCGAGCACGATGACGATGTCCCAGCCGATGAGTTCTGCAAGCACCATGGTGAATCCTTCCCGGGCCCGAGGCCGCGTGAGAGCAGTTCAGTTCGAACGTTGGAGGAAGGCTAGGCCATGGTCGGAGGTGCGTCACCGCCGCTGTCCCCGATTTTGTGCAGATTTTCCGATGACCCCGTCCTGCGGGGCACTGCTGCTGCCCCCGCATTCCAACCCCCTGCCGCACCATCGGTAGTCTTGCCGCCATGTCCGAACATCCCATGACGCAGCGTCTCGTCGAACTCGCCGAGCGCAAGCAGGAAGCCCTCCACGCCGGTTCCGAGCGGTCGGTCGAGCGGCAGCACGCCAAGGGCAAGATGCTCGCCCGCGAGCGCATCGACTATCTCCTCGACGAGGGCTCGTTCCATGAACTGGACATGCTGGCCCGCCACCGTGCCCATGAGAGCGGCATCGAGGAGCGTCCCTACACCGACGGTGTGATCACCGGGTGGGGCACCATCGACGGGCGCAAGGTGTTCGTGTTCTCCCAGGACTTCACCGTGTTCGGCGGTGCGCTCGGTGAGGTCTTCGCCGAGAAGATCCACAAGGTCATGGACCTCGCCCTGTCGGTCGGCGCTCCGCTCATCGGCCTCAACGACGGCGCCGGGGCCCGCATCCAGGAGGGCGTCGTCTCGCTCGCCAGCTACGGCGGCATCTTCCACCGCAACGTGCAGGCATCGGGTGTCACCCCGCAGATCTCGGTCATCCTCGGCCCATGCGCCGGCGGTGCCGTCTACAGCCCGGCCATGACCGACTTCATCTTCATGGTCGACGAGACCAGTCACATGTTCATCACCGGCCCCGATGTCGTGAAGACCGTCACCGGTGAGGAGGTCACGCTCGAGGAGCTCGGCGGTGCCAAGAGCCATGCCACCAAGTCCGGTGTGGCCACGTTCGTGTCGCCCGATGAGCAGTCCTGCCTCGACGACGTCAAGTACCTGTTCTCGTTCCTGCCCTCGAACAACCTCGAGACCCCGCCGGAACTGCCGAGCGGCGACGACCCCAAGCGGCTGTGCCCCGAGCTCGTCGACATCATGCCGGCCAGCCCGAACATCCCGTACGACATGAAGAAGGTCATCGCCTCGGTGGTCGACGACGGTGACTTCTTCGAGTACTTCCCGCGCTGGGCCGGCTCGATCGTGTGCGGTTTCTCCCGCCTCGACGGCCAGACCGTCGGCATCATCGGCAACCAGCCCATGATGCTGGCCGGTGTGCTCGACATCGAGTCCGCCGAGAAGGGTGCCCGCTTCGTGCGCACCTGCGACGCCTTCAACATCCCGATCGTCACGTTCGTGGACGTGCCGGGCTTCCTCCCCGGTGTCGATCAGGAGTACGGCGGCATCATCCGCCACGGGGCCAAGCTGCTCTACGCGTTCTGCGAGGCCACCGTGCCGCGCATCCAGGTCATCACGCGCAAGGCCTACGGCGGCGCCTACGTCGTCATGAACTCCAAGTCCATCGGTGCCGATCTCGCCTTCGCCTGGCCCTCGGCCGAGCTCGCCGTGATGGGTCCGCAGGGTGCGGTCGAGATCCTCTACAAGCGCGAACTCCAGAACGCCGCCGATCCCGTGGCCCGTCGCGCCGAACTCGTCGACGACTACACCGAGCGGTTCGCCAACCCGTATGTGGCTGCCGAGCGGGGCTTCGTCGACGATGTCATCGATCCCGCCGAGACCCGCATCAAGGTCATCGCCGGCCTCGAGATGCTCAAGTCGAAGCGCGAGGAACTGCCGCATCGCAAGCACGGGAACATCCCGCTGTGAGCGACGCACCACGCGTCTCCATCTCCCCCGAGCCCACCATCGAGGAGGCGGCTGCCATCGCCGCCGCCATCGAGGTCACGCGCCCGCAGGTGGTGCTGGTCGAGCAACGCGCCCGCGAGTCGCGCTGGCGGTTCTCGGGCCGCTGGTGGTCCACGCCGCTGCCGCAGCGCCGCCCCCGCCCGTAGCCCCGGGCTCCGCCCGTGGCTCAGGCCGCTAGGCCGGCGCGAACACCTTCGAGGCCACCTGTCCGAGCAGTTCGACGCGCTCGGGGTTGTGTCCGTTGGCCGGCAGCGCACAGGTGATCCCGTCGATGCCCATCGCCTTCACGGCCTCGAACTGTTCGCCGAGTTCATCAGGACCGCCCCAGTTGACGAGCCCCAGGAACATCGCCCGGGTGTCCTCGTCGACGGCGTCGAGGTCGATGCCCCGGGTGCGCAGGAAGGCCGTGGCATCGGCGAGCGCCTCGTCGGCGGTGGGAGCGATGACGCACTGCATCTGCTTGGTCATGGCGATCTCGGAGCGATCACGGCCGAGTCGGTCGCAGTGCGCGGCGAGGGCGTCGAGCTTGCGCGGCACCTCGTCGAGCGCGCAGGTGAGGTTCCCCTCATCGGCGTACTGGGCGACCATGCGCAGGGTCTTCTTCTCGCCGGATCCGCCGATCATGATCGGGATGCGACTGAGCGGGGCCGGCTGGTTGATGGCGTTGTCGACGCTGTAGTGCTCGCCCCGGAAGGTGGGACGCTCGTCGCGCAGCATCGGACCGATGATCTGCAGTGCCTCCTCGAGCTTGGCGAACCGATCGGTGAAGGTGCCGAACTCGAAGCCCAACGAGTCGTGTTCGAGCTCGAACCACCCGGCGCCGATGCCGAGCTGCGCCCGTCCCTTCGACACGATGTCGAGCGTGGTGATGGTCTTGGCCAGCAGTGCTGGGTTGCGGTACGTGTTGCCGGTGACGAGGGCACCGAGTCGCACGGTGCTGGTGTGCTGGGCGAGAGCCGACAGCAGCGAGTAGCACTCGAGCATGTAGTCGCTGGGGGCTCCCAGCATCGGGAGTTGGTAGAAGTGGTCCATGACCAGCACGGTGTCGAAGCCCGAGCGATCAGCGGCGGCGGCCTGTGCCGCGATGGTGGCGAAGAGGTCGATATCGGCGACCCCGGGATAGGTGAAGTTCGGGATCTGATAGCCGAGACGGGTCATGGTGCCTCCTGAGCGAGGTGCGTATCGTACGCCGATGCAACTGATCTTCGACCGGATCGAAATCGCCGATGGACATCGCGCTGCTCTCGGTGGATCACCGGATGGGGAGCACGTCGTCGATCAGTTCGTCGTGGGTGTCGCACCCTCGATCGCTGCAGCCCATGTCTTCGACCTCGGTGCGCAGGCACATTCCTGGTCCTGGTCGATCGCCGCCGACGTCGCCGGTGGTTGCACCCTGCGGTCGGTGTCGATCGTGCTGCGGGTGGTGGACGCTCGTGGCCCCCTGCGCATGTTCCGGCATGGCTACCAGTCATGGAGTCCGTGTGATGTGGCGGTGTTCGGCCTGCACCGGGACCCCTCGTTCGCCGAGGGGTCCCTGGAACTGGTGCGTGGTGTGCATCAGGCCGACCAACGTGTGGTGTCCGATCCTGACGAGCTGCGCTCGGAATGGTTGACCCTGCTCGTCGACGACAGCGGGTCGCCGGTGCTCATCGGGTTCGACGGCGGCGATCGCCATGACGGCACCTTCCGTCTCCGCAGCGGTGTCGACGGCCCCGAGCTGTGGTGCGAGGCGTTCCTCGGCGACGCCCTGCTCGCGGCCGGGGAGGAACGTCACCTGCATGATCTGCTCATCGCCGGCGGTGCACCCTCGGATGTGCTGCTGGCCGGCTGGGCGACCCATGCCGGCCGGGTGGGACGGGCCCGGGTCCACGCCCCGTACCAGGTCGGCTGGTGCAGCTGGTACCACTATTTCCACGACGTCACCGAGACCGATCTCGACCACAACCTCGCCCTCGCCGACCCATGGCCCTTCGACGTCTTCCAGCTCGACGACGGCTATCAGGCGGCCATCGGCGACTGGCTCATCACCAACGAGAAGTTCCCGAGCGAGGTCGGCGCCATCGCCGATCGCATCGCCGCAGCCGGTCGCACGCCGGGCATCTGGATCGCTCCGTTCCTCGCCGCCCCTGATTCGCGCATCGCCACCGAGCATCCCGAGTGGTTGGCCACGTTCCCCGACGGCTCCCCGCTCATCACCATGTTCAACCCCCCATGGGGCGGTGGTCTGGGTGGGTTCATGTACGGCCTCGACACCACCCACCCCGAGGTCCTCGAGCATCTCGAGCACCTGGCCGGCACCCTCGTCGATGTCGGATTCGACTACCTCAAGCTCGACTTCACGTTCTCCCCCTCCTATGACGGCGTCTGGCACGACCCTTCCCGGACGCCCGCCCAGCGGGTGCGTGCGGGCTACGACGCCATCCGCCGGGGGGCCGGTGAGGCGTTCCTGCTGGGATGTGGATCGCCGCAGTCGGCGGTGGTCGGTGTCGTCGATGGCAATCGCATCGGTCCGGATGTGGCGCCCTCGTGGCCCATCGAGGCGAAGACCGATCCGCTCGCCGGCTACCGCGGCAGCCAGCCCTCCACCCGCAACGCATGGTTCAACACCGCCGCCCGATCCTTCATGCATCGACGGTTGTGGCTCAACGATCCGGACTGCCTCATGCTGCGCAACGCCGAGACCGAACTCACCTCGGAGCAGATGCGCACCTGGGCGCTCGCCGTCGGCATGTCCGGCGGCATGGCCCTGGTGAGCGACGATCTCGCCCTCGTCGGCCCCGAGGGTCGTGCGCTGCTCGATGAGGCCATCGCGCTCGGTCGGGCATCGGACGCCGCCGCCCGCGACGGCGGTGTCCCCACCAGCCCCGAGCTGCTGCTCGGCCCGACGCCCGGCATGCTGTCCACCCGGTCATCGGCGCTCACCGTCGACCCGGAGTCCGGCGGTTCACAGGTCGAGTGAGCGGTACCTGATCCGATCCCGGTCGCGCCCGGCCCGCCCCCTGCGGACTGCAGGCGGGGGCGCCCCACCCGTTACCGTTCCACCATGTCCGACGCCGCTGCTCCGCTCGCCGATCTCCGCGTCATCGACATGGCCACGGTGCTGGCCGGTCCCGGCTGCGCCCGTCATCTCGCCGATTTCGGCGCTGATGTCATCAAGGTCGAGCGTCCCGGCTCGGGCGACACCGTGCGAGCCATGGGATGGCGTGATCCCTCCGACGACGTCACGCTGTTCTGGAAGCTCGCCGGTCGGGGCAAGCGCAGCATCGTGCTCGACCTCAAGCAGCCCGACGAGCTCGACATCCTGCGCCGCCTCATCGCCACGGCCGACGTGCTGGTCGAGAACTTCCGGCCCGGCAAACTCGAGGCGCTGGGCCTCGATCCCGATGCGCTCATCGCTGCCAATCCGAAGCTGGTGATCACGAGGGTGACCGGGTTCGGCCAGACCGGGCCGTACGCGCATCGTCCGGGTTTCGCCACCCTCGCCGAGGCCATGTCGGGGTTCGCCAACGTGAACGGCGAGCCCGACGGCGCCCCCATGCTCCCGCCCATCGCCCTCACCGACGAGGTCACGGCGCTCGTGGCCGCCTTCGCCACGATGGTGGCGGTGCACAGCGGGGTGGGTCAGGTCGTCGATGTGAACCTGCTGGAGTCCATGCTGCATCTCATGGGCCCGCTGCTCTCGGCCCGGGTGGTCTCGGGCTATGAACAGCCCCGGCTCGGTTCCGGCATCCCGTACTCGGTGCCGCGCAACACCTATCGGTGCCGCGACGGACGTTGGGTGGCCATCTCCACCACCGCCGAGAGCGTGGCCCAACGGCTCATGGCGCTGGTGGGTTTCGCCGATGATCCCCGCTTCGCCGGGTTCGACAACCGGGTCGCCAACCGGGCGCTCGTCGACACGCTGGTGGGGGAGTGGATCGCCGAGCGCACGCTCGACGAGGTCCTCGCCGCCGCCGATGAGGCCGAGGTCGCTGCCGCTGCGGTGTACTCCATGGCCGATGTGGTGACCGACCCCCATGTCGTCGAGCGCGGCATCGTGCTCGACGTGGATGGTGTGGGCATGCAGAACGTGATCGCCCGGCTGTCACGCAC
Organism: Microthrixaceae bacterium; assembly: GCA_947446975.1. Taxonomy (GTDB): domain Bacteria; phylum Actinomycetota; class Acidimicrobiia; order Acidimicrobiales; family Acidimicrobilacustridaceae; genus Acidimicrobilacustris. Next base: position 50,997 of record CANFHM010000005.1, on the reverse strand, counting down.
CCCGGGAGGGGTGCGGTTCGCGGCCCGACCCCTGGGAGCCGATCGTGAGGATGTGATCGCCGAGCTCGAGCGGATCGAGGCCGCCGACGACTGAGGATGGTCAGCCGCGATGGGCGGCGGCCAGTTCGGCGATATCGGCCATGATGCGACCGAGTTCGAAATCCTTCGGCGTGTAGACCCGGGCCACTCCGGCGGCGAGCAGGGTGGGACGGTCCTCCTCGGGGATGATGCCGCCGACGATGACCGGTGCCGTGACTCCCTCCGCCCGCAGGCGCTCGACCACATCGGGCACGAGTTCGAGATGGCTGCCCGAGAGGATCGAGAGCCCGACCACGTCGACGTCCTCGTCACGGGCCACTGCGGCGATCTGCTCCGGGGTGAGACGGATCCCTTGGTAGATGACCTCCATGCCGGCATCGCGGGCGGCCACGGCGATCTGTTCGGCACCGTTGGAATGACCATCGAGACCGGGCTTGCCGACGAGCAGTCGGGGCGGGCCACCGGCCATGGACCGGGAGATCTCGGCGACCGCCCGCAGATCCTCGGGCAGCTGACCGATGCCGATGGCGGCGGCCACGCCGGTGGGGGCGCGGTACTCGCCGAACACCTCGCGCAGCGTGTTGGCCCACTCGCCGGTGGTGCCGCCCGCATGGGCCAGCGCGATGGATGCCGCCATGATGTTCTCGTCGGACTGCGCAACCCGCCGGAGTTCCTCGAGGGCGGCGGCGACGGTGGCGTTGTCACGGGAGGCCCGCCACTGCTCGAGCTCGGCGATCGTCTGGGCCTCCACGGCGGGATCGACCCGCAGGATGTTCTCCTCGCCGCCGAGCGGTGACTCGGCGGTCTCGGTGAACGAGTTCACGCCGACGACCTTCTGCTCGCCCGATTCGATCCGGCGCACCCGCTCGGTGTTGGAGGCCACGAGTCGACCCTTGAGCTCCTCGATGGCGGCGAAGGCGCCGCCGTGGGCGAGCACATCGTCGAGTTCGGCGCGGGCATCGGCCACCAGTTCAGCGGTGAGCCCCTCGATGACGTGGGAGCCGTCGAGGATGTCGCCGTACTCCAGCAGGTCGGTCTCGAAGGCCAGCACCTGCTGCATGCGCAGCGACCACTGCTGATCCCACGGACGGGGGAGACCGAGTGCCTCGTTCCAGGCGGGGAGCTGCAGCGACCGGGCCCGGGCATTCTTCGAGAGGGTGACGCCGAGCATCTCGAGCACGATGCGCTGCACGTTGTTCTCGGGCTGCGCCTCGGTGAGTCCGAGCGAGTTGACCTGCACGCCGTAGCGGAACCGGCGGGCCTTCGGGTCGGTGATGCCGTAGCGCTCGAGGGTGATCTCGTCCCAGAGCTGGGTGAAGGCGCGCATCTTGCACACCTCCTCGACGAACCGGATGCCGGCGTTGACGAAGAACGAGATGGAGGCGACCACTGCGGTCATCTCCTCGGGTGCGACCTGACCGGAGTCGCGCACGGCGTCGAGCACGTCGATGGCGGTGGCGAGCGAGAACGCGATCTCCTGCACCGGCGTGGCCCCGGCCTCCTGGAGGTGGTAGCTGCACACGTTCATCGGGTTCCACAGGGGCACGTGGTTCGCGCAGTGGGCGATCATGTCGACGATGAGTCGACGCGACGGCTCGGGCGGGAAGATGTAGGTGCCCCGCGACAGGTACTCCTTCACGATGTCGTTCTGGGTGGTGCCGCGCAGCTCGGCGCTGGGCACCCCCTGCTCCTCGGCATGGGCCACGTAGAGCGCCAGCATCCAGGCCGCAGGGGCGTTGATGGTCATCGAGGTGTTCATCGCCCCGACCGGGATGCCGTCGAGCAGCTGACGCATATGGCCGATGTTGGCGACAGGCACGCCGACCTTGCCGACCTCCCCCCGGGCGCGGGGATCATCGGGGTCGTAGCCGGTCTGGGTGGGCAGATCGAAGGCGATGGACAGCCCGGTCTGACCCTTGGAGAGATTGGTGCGATACAGCTCGTTCGAGGCCCTCGCCGTGGAGTGCCCCGAGTAGGTGCGCATCATCCACGGGCGGTCCGGTTCACGGGTGGCGCTGCGATCGGCGGTGTCGGTCATGGTTCCATGTTCTCCCGTGGTTGGGTCGGCTGTCACGAGCAGCCGTGGGTGCCGGCGTCAGGACCGGTCGTCGGTGTCGTGGTCGTCGGTCGGAGATGCCGGGGCATCGAAGGGTGCAGTGGTGGTGTGCAGGGCGAGGTCGAGCCGTCGGAGGTACTCGGCGCGGCTGATCTCGATGGCCCCGAGCGATGCCAGATGGTCGGTGAGCCACTGCACATCGAGCAGCACCGCACCGATCCCGCGGAGGTGATCGACGAGTGCCACGAGCGCCACCTTGGACGCATCGGTGGCGCGATGGAACATGGACTCGCCGGCGAAGAGCCCTCCGACATGCACGCCGTAGAGACCGCCGACGAGCTCGCCGGTGTCGGGATCCCAGCACTCGACCGAGTGGGCCCAGCCGAGTTCATGGAGCCGGTTGTAGGCGACCCGGATCTCGTCGTTGATCCAGGCGCCGTCCCGCGAGGGATCGGCGCAGGCCATGAGCACTGCATCGAATGCGGTGTCGAGCCGCACGTCGAAGCGCCGACAGGATCGACGCAGCGACCGCCCGATGATGAGCCCGTCGAGCGGGAGGATCCCGCGGCGGGCCGGCGACCACCAGCCCACGAGCCGCTGGCCCGAGAGGTGCATCGGGAACATGCCACCGCGGTACGCGGCGAGCACGGTGCCCGGTTCGAGATCGGCGCCGATGCCGACGAGATCGTCATCGCCGGCGCTGTGAGCCGATGGAAGTTCCCATTGTGTCGGTGCTGGCTCGACGGGCACGCGTGGGGATCGACCGGTTACTTGCGGTAGTCGAAGAAGCCCTGGCCGGACTTGCGGCCGAGGTGACCGGCGGTGACCATGCGGCGCAGGCGGGGGACCGGGGCGTAGTTCGGATCGCTGAACTCGTCGTAGAGGGCGTCGAGGATGGCGACCGAGGTGTCGAGGCCCACGAGATCGAGAAGGGCGAGCGGACCCATCGGGAAGTTGCAGCCGCCCTTCATGGCGGTGTCGATGTCGTCGCGGCTGGCCACGCCGTTCTCGAGCATGCGCACGGCGTTGTTGAGGTACGGGAAGAGCAGGGCGTTGACGATGAACCCGGCTCGATCGGCGACCTCGACGGCGTTCTTGCCGCAGGCCTCGGCGAAGGCCTTCACCGAGTCGATGGTGGCGTCGCTGGCGGTCATGGGACGCACGATCTCGACCAGCGACATGGCGGGAGCGGGGTTGAAGAAGTGAACACCGCAGACCTGCTCGGGGCGGCCGGTGACCATGGCCATCTCGACGACCGGGAGGGTCGAGGTGTTGGTGGCGATGATCGTGCCGGCACCGCAGATGGTGTCGAGCTCGCGGAACAGGGCCTTCTTGACCTCCAGGTCCTCGACGACCGATTCGATCACGAGATCGCAGTCGGCCAGATCGGCGAGATCGGCGGTGGCGGTGACCCGGGCGAGGGCAGCGTCGGCGTCGGCCTGCTCACGACGGCCCTTCTCGACCTGGCGGGCGAGCGACTTGGCCAGCCCGGCGACCATGGCCTGGGCGCTCTCGAGCGAGCGGGAACGCAGCACGACCTCGTGCCCGGTGGTGGCGGCGACCTCGGCGATGCCCGAGCCCATGATGCCGGAGCCGACGATGCCGATACGTGCGATTGCCATGATGGTTCCTCTTCGTGGTCGCCGGCCGAGGTGGTCCGGACAGGAGTGCGACAGGTTACCGCTCGGTAGGTTCGGGGTTCCACAGCGATCGGGTCAGGGCGGATCAGGTCCCACCACTGGTTCGCTAGCGTGCGGTTCCTGAGGTCGGCATCGTGGTGGCGAACCGGTCGCCTTCGAGGATCGACCCCGTCGGAGGAGACACCATGAACGGACCGATCGCACTGGTCGGCGGGGATGAGTTCACCTGGGGCTGTGCGTTCGACGCCGAACTCATCGCCGAGGTCGGCGCCACCGAGGTGCTGCTGCTGCCCACCGGTTCGGCCTACGAGAACCCGGGCCGGCTCGTCGACGCCGCCACGGAGTGGTTCACCAGCCTCGGCGTGTCGCTGCGGGCCCTTCCCGTCCACACCCGTCCCGACACCTTCGATTCCGCCAACCTCGAGGCGGTGGCCTCGGCCCGCATGATCTACCTCGCCGGTGCCTCACCGATGCATATGCGCTCGGTGTTCAAGGACACGCCGCTGTTCGAGGCGATCCATGCGGCCTGGCGGGCCGGCGCAGCGCTGGTGGGCTCGGGTGCCGGTGCCGACGTCCTGTGCGATCCCATGGTGGATCAGCGCGGCGGGGCCTACACGGTCGGACTCGGACTCGTGCCGGGCGTGGCGGTCATCCCCCGGTCGAACACCTGGTCCAAGGAGAAGGTGCATCGCACCGTGTCGCTGGCCCCGGCAGATGTCGTCGTCGTCGAACTGCCAGAGCGCACGGCCATCGTGCTCGACGGCGCCGGCAGCTGGCGCTCCAGCGGTGTGGGTGAGGTCATCGTGCACACCGGATCGGGCATCGGCTCGCTCGCCGACATCCCGGAGCCGGTGTTCTGACGCTGATCAGGCTGCGCTGATCGACTTCAGCTCGACCACGAAGATGAGGGTCTCGTCCGGGGCGATCTTGATGCCCTGACCGGTGGAGCCGTAGCCCATGGCGGGCGGGATCACGAGCTCGCGCACGCCACCGGCCTTCATGCCCTGCAGGCCCTCGGTCCAGCCGGGGATGACCTGGTCGAGTCCGAAGGTGGCGGGCTGGCCACGCGTGTAGGACTCGTCGAAGATGGCGCCGGTGGAGCAGGACACGCCGATGTAGTTGACCGTGACCTTGTCCTTGGCGGTGACCGCCGGGCCGGTGCCGGTCTTCACGTCGGTGATCTGCAGCGAGGTGGGCGGCGCACCGATCGGGATGTCGACGGTGGGGGCGTTCGGCGGCGGCAGCTCGCTCAGCGCCACACAGGGCTTGCCGGCGGCGGACGCCGGCTTCGCAGTGGTGCTGGTCGGGGTGGTGGTGGCCGTACTGGCGGTGGTGGAGGTCGAGACCGCGGAGCTCGAGGAGCTCGTTCCCTTGCTGAGGAGCATGAACACCCCGATGATCACCAGCACGGTGAGCGGGGTGGCGATGCTGATGATCAGACGTCGGCGACGCTCGTAGCGAGCCTGTGCGGCCCGTTCGGCGGACAGGCGGGCACGGTGGCCGGCCTTCTTTCGTTCACGCTTGTCGGTACCCATATGGGGCGAGACGCTAGCAACTGCCGATCAGCGGGGGATCTCGCCGCTCTTCGTGACCGTGATGCCGGTGATGGTGACCACTGCGGTGGGTTGGCCGTTGCGGGAGCTGAGGGCGTTGATGGCCAGCAGGGTGTCGAAGCCGTCGAGCAGGGTGCCGAACGCCGTGGCGCTGTCGTCGATGTCGGCGGCCAGTTCGAAGGTGGCGATGAGGAACTGGCCCTTGCTGGCGCTTCGCACTCCCGAGGTTCCGACCATGGCGATCGCCCCCGGCCCGAAGATCTGACCGGCCGGTGCGATCTCGTTGGGGATGTCGAACATGGTGGTGGGGGAGCTGAAGGACATGCCGACCGTGAACGACTTCCGGGGGATGATCGAGGTGACGGGCTGGCCGTCGTAGAAGTGGTAGCGGGCCAGCACCACGAAATCGTTGACCGTGTTCGGGGTGCGCTCCGGATTGAGCTGGATGCTGAGGTCGCCCTTCGTGGTGGAGATGACCGCCCGGTAGAAGTGCGTGGCGTCGATGCAGCTGGCCGGGGCCTGGGCGAACGAGGTGGTGCGGGGCGAGGAGCCGTCCTCGGCGGGACATGGGGTGGGGCCGGTGAGCGCGGCGCCGGGAGCCGCGGGCGGCGGGGTGATGCCGGAGCTCGGGACCGCAGAGGTGGTCGGCCCGCTCGGCATGGTGGTCGCAGTGGTGCTGGGAGAGCTCGATGAGCTCGACGTGCCCAGGTAGGCGCCGAGGATCGACAGGATCACGACCACGGCGACGATGGCCCCGGCCAGGCGCTGACGGCGTCGGGCTCGGTCGCGGGCGTCGGCGGCGGCAGCGGTGCGGGCCTGTCGTCGTTGGAGTTCGCGTTGTCGGCGGTTGCGCTGGTCAGCCATGGAGCGAGGATCCTAAAGCTGATTCCGTGTCGGTGGTGGGTGGCCGGTAGCGTGGCCTCCCGTGGCACTCCTCGTTCAGAAGTTCGGTGGTACCTCGGTCGGCACGCCCGATCGCATGCGTGCCGTGGCCGATCACGTGGCCCGCACGGTGCGTCGGGGCGATCAGGTCGTCGTCGTGATCTCCGCCATGGGCAAGGAGACCGATGATCTCCTCCGCATCGCCCGGGAGGTCTCCAACACCCGGCCCGGACGCGAGATGGACATGCTCGTCACCGCCGGCGAGCGCAAGGCCACCGCCCTGCTGTGCATGGCCATCGCCGATCTCGGTGTCGAGGCCGAGTCGTTCACCGGCTCGCAGGCCGGGTTCCTCACCGACGCCACGCACACCAACGCCAAGATCGTCGAGGTCCGCCCCGATCGCATCCGGGCGTCACTGGCCGCCGGGAGGGTCGCCGTCGTCGGTGGTGCCCAGGGGCAGTCCGCTGAGCGCAACGTCACGTTCCTCGGCCGCGGGGGCTCTGACACCACGGCGGTGGCGCTCGCCCATGCGCTCGGCGCCGATTCCTGCGAGCTCTACACCGATGTCCCCGGTGTGTTCACCAGCGATCCCCGGATCGTCACCAACGCCCGCAAGATGGAGCACATCACCTTCGACGAGCTCCTCGAGATGACCGCCAACGGTTGTCCGAAGCCGGCGATGCGTTCCGTCGAATACGCCCGCACCCATGGCGTCGAGCTCCATGTGCGCTCGGCGTTCACCTGGGAGTCGGGAACCGTCGTCACCAAGGAGTCCACCACCATGGAACAGGCAATCGTCTCCGCAGTCGTGCATGACGCCGATGAGGCCAAGGTCACCATCGGCGGCGTCGCCGACCGACCCGGCGTCGCCGCCCATGTGTTCCGGGCGCTGGCCGATGCCGACATCAACGTCGACCTCATCGTGCAGAACACCTCCGAGCAGGGTGTCACCGACATCTCCTTCACGGTGCCCCACGGCGAGCTCGACACGGCGGTGTCGATCTGCGAGGTCGCCGGTGCCGAGGTCGGGTTCACCCGGGTGAGCGCCGAACCCGCCATCGCCCGCGTGAGCGTGGTGGGTGCCGGCATGAAGTCGCATCCCGGCGTGGCCGCCACCGTGTTCGAGACCCTCGCCGCCAACGACATCAACATCGAGATGATCGCCACCTCGGCCATCCGGGTCAGCTGCGTCGTGGCCGAGGCCGACATCGAGCGGGCCGTGGTGGCCCTGCATGATTCCTTCGGTCTCGCCGCCGGCCCCGTCTACGTCGACTGAGAACCCAGCAATCGCCGTCTCTCATCAGCAGATGTTGTGAATCGGTGATCTCTCGATAGATTTTGTTGCATCATCGCCTGCTCTCGAGAGACGATGTGTGCCAGTCGCCAGTCGCCGGTGTCGCGCTGGCGGCAGCCGAGGAGGATCACGTCCGATGGCCATCAGGTTCACGAGTCCGGCGACGCGTTCATCACTCAGCCATGCGGTCAGCCGGGGGACGCTTCGCCGTGTCGTGCAGGGCGTGTACACCGACGATCTGACCTCGCCGATCGGCGACGTGGTCGCGACCCATCGGTGGGAGATCATCGGACACTTCATCCCCGACGGTGTCATCGTGGACCGGTCCGCCGCAGTGGGCGGAGCTCCGTCCGAGGGCGTGATCCACATCGCGTCGATGGCCCGCTCCACCGATCTCGTCCTTCCGGGGCTGACTGTCGCGGTCAGGCGGGGCCCTCACCTCGGGTCCGACCTTCCCTGGTCCGCGGGGCTCTGGATCGCGTCCCCGGCGCGGACGCTCGTCGACAACCTCGCGATCAGCCGCGGTCGTGGCCGGCGTGCTCGCACGCTGGACTCGGTGGAGCTCGGGGACTGGGTGGCCCGCCAGGCGATGATCCACGGGCCGCAACGACTCAACCGGATCAGGGATGATGCTCGGGCGATCGCTGCGGAGCTCGGTGTCGAGGATCGGATCGCCGGCGTCGATCGGCTCATCTCGGCGGTGCTCGGCAGCCGCTCGGTCGAGGCGACTCGCCGCCGGTCCCGTGCCCTCGTCGCTCTCGCCGGGGGTTCGGGCTTCGACCAGGCGCGGGTGGGGATGTTCGAGCAGGTGTCCGGCCTTCTCTCCGGGTTCGACTTCGATGACGAGGTCCCCGGGTCACTGATCGATGAGCACCCCGAGGTCTCCTCGCTCGGGTTCTGGGAGGCGTACTTCTCCAACTACATCGAGGGCACGGTCTTCGAGGTGGACGAGGCGCAGCGGATCGTGCGCACCGGTGTCCCGCCGACGAGTCGACCTGCTGACGGCCATGACGTCCTCGGCACCTACCGTGTCGTGAGCGATCCGGACCAACGGAGCAGAGTCGCCGAGGAGGCCGAGCAGTTCCTCACACTCCTGCGGCAGTTCAACGCCGAGATCCTCGTCGGCCGTCCCGAGATGCACCCGGGGGAGTGGAAGACCATCGCCAACCAGGCATCCGGGTACCGATTCGTCGATCCGGGGCTCGTCGAGGGCACGCTCGTCGAGGGATACGCGTTCCGGGATCGGTTGGCGAACCCCTTCGCCCGCGCTGCGTTCATGTTCTTCCTCGTGTCCGAGGTGCATCCGTTCAGCGACGGCAACGGTCGGGTCGCCCGTGCAGTCATGAACGCGGAGCTCACCGCAGCCGGTCAGGGCCGGATCGTCATCCCGATCGTGTGGCGGAACGAGTACCTCACCGCGGTCCGGGAACTCTCCCGCTCACAGCGCGTCGAACTGTTCCTCCGCACCATGGCCGTCCCGTGGCGTTGGACCGCTGCGATGGACTGGACCGACCCGCCGACGACCGATGCCCTGATGGCGCAGACCCACGCACTGCTCGACTCGACCGAGGCTGCGTCACGGGGCCTGCGGCTGCGCATCCCCGGCGCCTGAGCGAGAAACCCCAGCTCAGGGGGCATCCCGGCGATATCGGTTGGCATCGCGATGGGGGCCTGCCGGTAGGGTCTCCTCCCTATGCGTATCGGAATCGTGGGAGCAACCGGGCAGGTCGGCGCCGTCATGCGGGCCATCCTCGCCGAGCGGCAGTTCCCCGTCAGCCAGCTCCGTCTCTTCGCCTCGGCTCGTTCGGCGGGTCGCCTGCTGCCCTGGGGTGAGGGCGAGGTCGTCGTCGAGGACGCCGACACCGCCGACTACACCGGGCTCGACATCGTGCTGTTCTCCGCCGGCGGGTCCACCTCGCTGGCGCTCGCCCCGCGGGTCGCCGAGTCCGGTGCCATCGTCGTCGACAACTCCTCGGCCTGGCGCATGGATCCCCAGGTGCCGCTGGTGGTGCCCGAGGTCAACGCGCATGCTCTCGACGCCATCCCGAAGAACATCGTGGCCAACCCCAACTGCACCACCATGGTCGCGATGCCGGTGCTCAAGCCGCTCGATCTCGAGGCCGGGCTCCGATCGCTGTCGGTCACCACGTTCCAGGCCGTGTCGGGCGCCGGCCTCGCCGGCACCTCCGAGCTCGAGGCCCAGGTGCGGGCGGTCGGCGACGGCGCCTCGGCGCTCACCATGTCGGGCAGTGCCGTGGAGTTCCCGGCACCGGCCAAGTTCCCGGCCACCATCGCCTACAACGTCGTCCCCTTCGCAGGGAAGCTCGTCGACGATGGTCTGGGTGAGACCGATGAGGAGCAGAAGCTGCGCAACGAGAGTCGCAAGATCCTCGAACTGCCCGAGCTGCTCGTGAACACCACCTGTGTGCGCGTGCCGGTCTACACCGGACACTCGCTGTCGATCTCGGCCGGATTCGCCGAGGAGCTCACCCCCGAGAACGCCCGTCGACTCCTGGTCAAGGCACCGGGCGTCGAACTCGCCGACATCCCCACCCCGCTCATGGCGGCCGGAGCCGACGACACCTTCGTCGGTCGCATCCGGGTCGATTCCACCATCGTGAACGGGCTCTCGCTGTTCCTGTCGGGCGACAACCTGCGCAAGGGTGCGGCGCTCAACGCCGTGCAGATCGCCGAAGCCCTGCTCGAACGCCGCTCCTAGCGGCATCCCGGCGGCGGCACAGGCTGCCGGGGGCCGGTCCCGAACGCGAAGGATCCCCGCACCGAGGTGCAGGGATCCTGTCGGGTCGGGCTGGCGGGATTCGAACCCACGACCTCTTCGTCCCGAACGAAGCGCGCTACCAAGCTGCGCTACAGCCCGTGAAAGTGCGACTCTACCCGACCTCGGGCAGCGTCACGAATGGCAGGTTCAGGCCCGGACGGAGCGATCGCTGGCCTCGCCGGTGATGAGCGAGATGGCGTCCTCGAATCCCTCACCGGCGAGCAGTGCGGTGGCCGCCCGGCGCAGGGTCAGCGAGTCGAAGGGCTTGACGATGAACCCGTCGGCGTCGCAGCGCTGGGCCTGGAAGAGATCGTGCACGCGGTCGAGCAGCAGCAGCACGGCGGTGATGGGGATGCGGTCGACGCTCTCGGCGTTGCGGATGGCGAGGCAGGTGGCGATCCCGCCCATGTTGCCGATCTGCTCGTCGAGGATCACGAGATCCGGTGCGAGCTGGTCGATCGCCTGCAGCACGTCGATGCCCTGGCGGACACGGAACACGGTGGTGGCGTCGTCGGAGAGGGCGGCATCGACCTCGTCGAGGATCCAGTCGGCGTCGGTGGCAAGGAGGATGGTCGGCACGGCGCCGAGGCTATCGGTTCGGCCCCGAGCCGCCCAACCATCGCACGGGTGGTGGAGCTCAGTCGGCGAAGAGGTGACCGGTGAGTCGTTCGAGTCCGTCGAGATCGTGCACATCGGCGTCGAGGAACGGCACCCGCACCACGGGGGCGTCGGGCAGCGCCTCGGTGAGCGAGGCGAGATGGTCGAGTTCGGTGGTGGCGATGGTGACCGCATCGAGCAGTGAGGAGACCAGCGGTTCGAGCGGTGTGCCGATGAACCGGTCCAGGTCGGCGTGGAGTTCGTCGGTGCTGCGTCCCGTGAAGCGGGGATGCACCCGGTTGACGATGAGCGCATCCACGGAGATCCCGGCGGCCCCGAGTTCGGTGACGAACGAGGTGGCCTCCTCGGCGATGTCACGGCGGGGCACGGTGACCAGCACGAACGTGGTGGTGTCGGCGGCGAGCAGTTCTCGCACCGCCACCGCCCGGGCCCGGAAGCCGTCCTCCATGCCCTCGAAGTTGGCGAAGAACTCGATGACATCGTCGACGACGGCGGCCCCCACGACCCGCGAGATGCTGCGCAGGAAGGTCTGGGCGGCGAGGTTGACCGCCCGGGCCAGACCCTTCGAGGGGGTGACCAGCATCTTGTAGAGACGATGGTCGAGGAATCGGGTGATGCGGTTTGGTGCGTCGAGGAACTCGAGCGCGTTCGTGGTGGGCGGGGTGTCGACGACGACGAGGTCGAACCGCGTGTCGTTGTGCAGCTCGTACAGCTTCTCCATCGCCATGTACTCGTGGGTCCCGGAGAGCGCATCGGAGATGTTGCGGAAGAACGTGTTGTCGAGGATGGTCCGGGCCTGCTGCGGGGTGGGGGCGTAGGTGCGGATGAGTTCGGCGAAGGTGGCCCTGGTGTCGAGCATCACCGCCCACAGCTCACCGGCCCACGGCCCGGCCACCCGCATGGCCTCCGAACCCCGGGCGGTCTCAGCATCGAGACCCATGGCGTCGGCCAGCCGGCGGGCGGGATCGATGGTGACCACGCAGACCCGTCGTCCGCGACGGGCGGCCTCGAGGGCGATGGTGGCGGCGCTCGTGGTCTTGCCGACCCCACCGGCCCCGGTGCACACCACCACCGAATGGGTGTCGAGCAGCTGCCCGAGGGGATCGCGGTTCGCCGCAATGGTGGGCTCGGTGGTCATCACCGGACCTCCCCGCCGAGTTCGTGCAGACCGGTGGAGAACGCCGCCACGAGCGCATCGAGCTGGGTGGGCCCGAGGTCGGTGGTGAACTGGAGGGGCAGGGCGATCCGTGGCAGCGGCAGCTGCTCGGCGAGTCGGTCGAGCTGCTCGCGCTGACGGGACTCCCATGCGGTGCGGAACCTGCCAGCCGCCGCAAGTGCATCGAGCAGATCCTCGTCGAGGACGGTGGCTCCGGTGGGTTCGAGAGCGTCGAGGGTGGCCCGGGGATCGGTGTCGAGACCGTCGAGACGCGGGGCCACACCGTTGATGATCACCGGTCCGAGCTGCACGCCGACGTCATCCTCGAGCGCGTACGCCGTCTCGATCAGCTCGTTGACCGGGGTCTCCTCGGGCAGGGTGACCAGCAGCACCCGACAGCGGGCGGGATCGCCGAGCATGGTGAGGACCTCGGTGGCCTGGGTGGCGATCGGCCCTGCGGTGACGGCGTCGCGGAGCCCGGCGGGCGCTCGCAGGAACGACACCGCATGTCCGGCGGCCGGAGCGTCCACGATGATGAGATCGGCGGCCCGGGCCGATTCGAGCTGCTTCACCCGACCGAGCACGAGGAGGTCGCGGATGCCGGGGGCGGCGGTGATGACCACGTCGAGCGCTCCGGAGGTGACCAGTCGCTTGGTGATGCGCTGCAGCCCGTGGTCCTCGAGGTACTCGAGCAGCGCCTCGTCGGAGGTGACCAGCCGACCGGTGATGGGACCCCGCCCGGCCCCGCCGGCCCGCAGGATCGAGCCGCTCGAGGTGATGGGTGCAGCGTCGAAGAGGCGGTGCAGCGCGCCACCGGGAGTGAGCCTGACGACCATGACCGAGAGACCGGCCTCGGAGGCGGCTCCGGCGAGGGTCGCGCATACAGTGGTCTTGCCCACGCCGCCCTTCCCGGCGACGATGAGCACCCGTGATGCTGCGAAGAAATGCGCAGGGTCCATGTTCCCCTCGGAGGCTCGACGTGCGCACACTACCCATGACCCCGGGCATCCTCACTGCCCGGCGCCGAACGGGTCCGGGTCTTCTGTTCGCCGCCCTGCTGCTGGTGGTCCTCGGTGCGCTCGCTCCCGCCGCCGGTGCCGCTCCGACCGACGATCTCCAGTCTCCGGCATCGGTCGTGTCCGGTGCGGACGGCGCCACCACGAGCATCACCGCTTTCGCCGATGTCGCCAATGGTGATCCCGGGTTCGTCGCCGTCGTCGAGGCCGGGGGCCTGCTCGATCCGGTGCTGATGGATTTCCTTCGTCAATCGATCACCGATGCCGAGACCGAGGGCGCCACCGCCCTCGTGTTCCAGATGAACTCCGACGGCGTCGTCGTCGACACCTCGGCGCTCGGTGCGCTGCTCGGTCGGATGCTCAGCTCCACCGTGCCGATCGCCGTATGGGTCGGCCCCTCGGGATCCAGCCTCACCAGTGCGGCGGCGCAGCTCGTCGGCGCCGCCGATCAGGTGGGCATGGCCCCGGGCACCCGCCTCGGTGATGCCGGTGCACCCGTCATCGACGGCCTCGACATGCGTCGCCTCGATCCCATCCGTGATCGCACAGTCGGCAGCCAGGAGGCCGCTGATCTGGGGATCACCACGGCAGCGGCACCCACCATCGGCGACTTCGTCGTGAACCTCCCCGGTGTGCGCACCCGCGAGGTGCCCGCCGACAACGGCGAGACCCGTCGCGAGCCGATCACCCAGGTGCGGTTCGGTCAGCTCTCGCTGTTCTCACAGCTGATGCACACCGTGGCCAGTCCCGCGGTGGCCTATCTGCTGCTCACGGTCGGTCTCGCACTCATCATCTTCGAGCTCTTCACCGCTGGTGTCGGTGTCGCAGGCGTGGTCGGTGCCGGATCGTTCATCCTCGCCGGCTACGGCCTCGGCGTCCTGCCCATCCGCTGGTGGGGACTGGCGCTGATCGGTCTGTCGATGCTGGCCTTCGCCGTCGACGTGCAGACGGGGGTCCCGAGGTTCTGGACCGGCGCCGGTGTCGTCATGTTCGTGGTCGGTTCCTTCGCCCTCTACGACGGCGTCTCGCTGTCGTGGATCACGCTCGGGTTCGCGATCATCGCCGTGGTGCTGGTGTTCGTCGCCGGTATGCCCTCGATGGTGCGCACCCGATTCTCCACGCCCACCATCGGACGCGAATGGATGATCGGTGAGGTGGGCCGCGCCGTGAGCGCGGTGGATCCCGACGGTGTCGTGCAGATCCGCGACGCCCTCTGGCGCGCCTCCACCAACCGGGCCACGCCGATCGAGGAGCTCGAGGCCATCAGGGTCGTGTCGATCGACGGACTCGTGCTCGAGGTCGAACCGGAATCGGGCGGGGCGAAGGACTACCGCGATCGATCCGGAGGGGCCTCGGCGAGCGCTGATTAGCGCTAAATATGACGAGACATTCGTCACATTTTCCTCTTGCGGTGTGTCATCGGACACACTACGTTGCCCCCTCGGAGAGGGGGCTGTACCACCGTGAGTGCACAGCAGATCGCAACACAGGTCGACGAGAACTGGCAGCTGAAGGCAGCATGCCGTGGCCCGCATGCCACGGTCTTCTTCCCGCCGCCGCAGTTCGAGCGCAAGGAGGACAAGCTCCGTCGCGAGGCCCGGGCCAAGGAGATCTGCGTGGACTGCAGTGTGAAGCGGGCCTGCCTCGACTACGCCATCGAGATCCGTGAGCCGCACGGCATCTGGGGCGGACTCAACGAGGCGGAGCGCCGCCAGATCCTGGCGGCCCAGCTGGGCTGAGGCCCGCCACAAGGACTGCGACGCCTGTTCGGGGGGACGGGCGATCGCTGCATACCCGGCGCTGGGGACGGTCCGTCCGACCCAGCGCCGGGGCATTTCTCGGCCCGGTCAGCGCCGCAGCCGCCAGCGCAGTCGGTTGATGCTCCTGCGCAGCTTGCCGTTGGACACGTTGAGCGGTGGGACGCGCCAGTCGGGCAGCCCTGCGGTCTCGAGTCCCATGCCCTCGATCAGGGCGGGGATGATCGAACCATGACGGTCCATCGCGTCCTCGTACCCGATCCACTGCAGACCCGGGTAAAGCGGATCGAGCGCCTCGAAGTCGAGGATCCAGGAGTCGGGGGTGGCATGCAGCACCGAGGTCGGGTCGTCGCTCGGCTCGAGCGCGTTGTACGACATCCAGGCGCGGTAGGACCGCAGGAACTCGACGGGATCGCGGCGCACGGCGATGAACTCGAGGTCGTAGCCGGCGAGCAGCTCCCGCAGGGTGGCCACCTCGTCGGGATGGCGCAGCAGCGAGAGATCCTCCGAGGAGATGATCAGATCCTCACCGTCCAGTTCGGCGCGCAGATGGGCCTCGAGGCGCGCCCCGAAGTCGGGCGTCTCCCACTCCGGGATGATGTTCCGCCCCACGAACCATCGCTCCGGGCGCATCGCCACGAGGGCGAGTTCGAAATGTGATCGGGTGGCCAGACCCGTGGCGAACATGCTCCGGTAGAACCGGACACCGGTGGCCGCCTGCATCTCGCCGCGATTGGCGTGGGCCCAGCGCTGGAACGTCGTGGTCCCGGTCTTGTGGGTACCGATATGGACGATCGCTCTTGGCACCCGACCATCGTAGGTGGCCGCCATCGGAGCGAGCCCCGGATCGACTCGGGCGCCGATGGGTGGCCGGGGAGCGCCGGTAGCATCGCCAGATGTTCGTCGTGCTGTTCCTGCTGTTCGTGGTGGCTCCCCTGGTGGAGCTCTACGTCCTCGTGCAGATGGCCCACCTCATGGGTCTGTTCCCGGCGCTGGCACTGCTCGTGGTGCTCAGCTTCTTCGGGGCGTGGCTGGTCAAGCGTGAGGGTGTCGCCGTGCTGCGTCGCCTGCGCGAATCACTCGCCCGGGGTGAGATGCCCACGAGGTCGCTGGTCGACGGTGGGCTCATCGTGGTCGCCGGGGCCCTGTGCATCGTGCCCGGGTTCATCAGCGACGGCATCGGGCTCCTGCTGCTCGTCCCGCCGGTGCGAGCGCTCGTGCGCAACCGACTCATCGCTCGATGGAGCCTGAAGGGCACGACCCGCGTCACCCGCCGCACCGCCGACGGTTCGGTGATCGAGGTCGAGTACCTCGGTGATGTCACCCGGAACAGGCCACCCTCGACCCATCCCATCGCCGAACTCGGCCCGGTCATCGACGATGACTGAACCCGACGGCGCCGCGGCGATCCCCGATCCCGTCGACACGCGTCCTGCACTGCTCGCCGGTGTGCCACGGGCGCTCTCGCCGCTGGTCCGTCGGGTGCTGGCCCCGAACCCGGGACGCATGACCGGACCGGGCACCAACACCTATCTCATCGGCGTGGACGAGATCGTGGTCGTCGATCCCGGCCCCGAGGATCCGGACCATCTCGAGGCGATCATGGGTGCCGGCGGCGATCGCATCCGGTGGATCGTGTGCACCCACACCCACCCCGATCATTCGCCCGGCGCTGCCGCTCTCCGGGCCGCCAGTGGTGCACCGGTGCTGGCCTTCGGCAACCGCAACGGCCTGCGGGTCGACCGCCGTCTCGCCCACGGCGACCAGATCGAGGCCACCGAGTTCCGGCTCACCGCCCACCACACCCCGGGACACGCCTCGAACCATCTGTGCTTCCTGCTGGAGGAGGAGCGCATGCTCTTCTCCGGCGATCACGTGATGGAGGGGTCCACGGTCGTGATCCGACCCCCCGATGGCGACATGGCGGCCTATCTCGACTCACTCGCCCATGTGCGGTCGCTGCGCCTGCGGTCCATCGCTCCCGGACACGGTCATCTCATCGAGGATCCGAACCGGCTGATCGACTGGTACATCGAGCATCGACTCGAACGTGAGGCCCAGGTGCTCGCCATCGTGGCCCGTGAGAAGCGCACGCGGATCAGGATGATCGTGGACGAGCTCTACATCGGGCTCGTGCCCGAACTGGTGCCGATGGCGCGGCGATCCGTGCACGCCCATCTGCTCAAACTGGCGGCGGAGGATCGGGTGCGGGGCCGCACGCTCACCGGGGAATGGGTGATCGTCCGCTGATCGATCGGCCGGGCAGGATCACTCCGGCGGACGTTCCGGGAACCGATCCACCCGGGCGAGGCTCGGGAACAGCATGGCCCACACCGCCACGACGCCGAGGGTGGCGATGCCTCCGAGGACGACCGCCGGACCGGTCCCCAGCAGCTGACCCGCCACGCCCGACTCGAAGGCGCCGAGTTCGTTCGAGGCGCCGAGGAAGACGCCCTCCACGGCCATGACGCGTCCTCGTGCGGCGCTCGGCGTGACGAGTGGGACGAGGGTGCCGCGGATGAACACGCTCACCGAATCCACGGCGCTGAGCAGCAGCATGGCCAGGAACGCCACGGTGAAGTTGTGGGTGACCCCGAGCACGATGGTGAACATGCCGAACAGGGCCACCACGACGAACAGGATCGGACCGATGCGGCGCCGCAGCGGACGGGCGCTCAGCCAGAACGTGACCGAGGCGGCACCGATGCCCCCGGCGGCCCGCAGCCAGCCGAGCCCGACCGCGTTCACATGCAGCTGCTTGGAGGCGATGGCGGGCAGCAGGGCCACCGCTCCGCCGAACAGCACGGCGAAGAGATCGAGTGAGATGGCGCCGAGCAGGATCGGATTCCTGCGGATCACGCGGAACCCCTCGGAGGCGTCGTGCCAGCGACTGCGGGGCTGGTCGGTCGAGTTCGTGTCCTCGGTTCCGTCCGTCGACACATCGGGTGGCGGGGCGTCGGGGGCAGTGGCATCGGGTGCAGATGCAGAGCCATCAGCGCCGTGCTCGAGGGTGCGGGCGAACGCCTCACCCGTGGCATCGAGCAGCTCAGCCGGGCGGGCCTCGTCGGCGAGATCGACCAGCGCCGCCGCAGCGGGGCCGTTGATGGAGCCATCGCGATGCGCTGGTGCCATGCGGGGGGCGAAGCGGATCACGACGGCGCCGGCCGCGGTGAGAGTCATGCAGGCGATGAACGGCCAGGTGGGCGATGCCACGTAGAGGAAGCCGGCCAGCACCGGCCCGATGATGACCGAGGTCTGCCAGCCGGCGATGTTGAACGCCGTGAGTCGGGGGAGACCACCCGGTGGTGCGAAGTCGGCTGGCATCGAGCGGATCGCCGGATTGACGAAGGCCCGGGCGGTGCCGAACGCCAGCACGATCGCGAAGATGGGCCAGGTGAGCCGGTGACCCGAGCCGGCGTACCAGGCCAGGGCCGAGCAGCACAGCATCTCGCCGATGAGTCCGATCGAGACGATGCGGCGGCGGTCGAAGCGATCGGCGAACGAACCGGTGACGGTCATGAGGAGCATGGCCGGGAGGAACTCGGCGAGGCCCAGCAGCCCGAGATCGAGATCGCGATGGGACAGGTCGTAGAGCAGGATGCCGAGCGCCGTGACCTGGATGATCGCCGCCATGCTGGCCATGGTGGAGGCCATGAGCAGGGGCGCAACCCCTCGCGAGCGCAGCAGCTGCGCGGCGGTGGGGATCGGTTCGTCGGCCACCGGGATCAGTGGGCGACGCGGTACTCGAGACCGTCGTCGGTCTGGCGCCGTTCGGCCCGCTCGGCCAACCGCAGGTGCTCGAGATGGGCGTAGGTCTCGCTGTCGGCCATCGGGCCGCGGCTGCGCTCGGAGAACAGGAACTCCGACCAGCGGGTGATCGGCGCCCACTCGACCACCGGGGCGGCGTCGACGAGCTGCTGCAGTCGATCGGCGTGATGCTCCTTGATGGCGTCGCATCGCCCGGCGAGATCGCCGAAGGGATGGCCGTGGGCGGGGAGCACGGTGGTGACACCCTCGATGCCGGCCACCTTGTCGAGCGTGCGCAGATAGTTGGCGAGGGGATCGCCACCCATGAACCCGGCGATATGCGGGGTGATCGTGGGCAGCACATGATCCCCGGAGAGGAGCACGCCGTCCTCGGGTGACCACATGCAGAGATGGTCGTGGGTATGACCCGGGGTGAACACGGCCACCCAGTCGCGATCGCCGAGACGGACGATGTCGGCGTCGTCGACCACGATGGTGGGACGGGGGGCCCGCATCCAGGAGAGCTCCTCGATGCGGCCGTCGTCGATGGCGGCGCGCAGGCGATCGCGGAAGGCCTTGAAGCCGGGGAACTGGAGTTCCATCTCCTGCTCGTCGGTGCCGGCCACCGCATCGAGCAGGGTGCCGACCTCACTGGCATCGGCCGGGTCGAGCGGTTCGAGCGGACGCTCGTCGAGGTCGAGGAGATCGGTCCACTTGCGGAACATCGTCGAGGTGAGGACCTCGGAATGAGCCTCCTCGACGAGACGATGGGCGCCACCGAAATGGTCGGGATGCGAATGGGTGATGAACGTGGTGTGCACCCGGGCAAGGGGGATGCCGGCGGACTTCAGCCGGGCCTGCAACGCCTCCCAGGAGGCGTCGCTGGGCAGGCCGGGATCGACGAGGGTGAAGCCACGGGAGTCCTCGATCGCGTAGGTGTTGACATGACCGAGGCCGGTGAAGTCCGTGGGGAGTTGCAGTCGCAGGATGCCGCGGGCGACCTCGATGATCTCCTCGGAGGCGTCCTCCTGCTCCTGGCGGGGGACCCGCACCGGGGGAGGCGCGGCGTGATCGTGATGGTCACTCATCGGATTCCGTTCGGCAGAAGACATCGCGGTAGTACCGCAGTTCCTGGACGCTCTCACGGATGTCGTCCATGGCCCGATGACCCTCTCCCTTGCGGGGGGCGTCGCCGAGGAGGGTGGGGTTCCAGCGCTTCATGAGTTCCTTGATGGTGGACACGTCGACGCTGCGGTAGTGGAGGAAGTTCTCGATCTCGGGCAGGTACTGGGCGAGGAAGCGGCGGTCGGTGCCGATCGAGTTGCCGCACAGCGGGACCGACCGGGCCTCGCCGATGTGTTCCTGCAGGAAGGCCAGGGTGGCGGCGCCGGCGGCCTCGAGGGTGATGGTCGAGGCGTGGATCTGCTCGAGCAGACCGTTGCGGGTGTGCATCGAGGTGACGAAGTCGTCCATCTCGGCCAGCGCCTCCGGCCCCTGATGGATGACGAGATCGGGTCCCTCGGCGATGAGCTCGAGGTTGTCGTCGGTGAGCAGCGTGGCGATCTCGACGATGACATGACGTCCGGGGTCCAGTCCGGTCATCTCGAGATCCATCCAGGCGAGCACGCAGCGATCCTAGGTGCGCTCTACGATCCCGCGGTGCTTGAGATCCCGGTGATGCGCCTCGACCCCGAACTGCCCCTGCCCACCTATGCCCGCATCGGTGACGCCGGGCTCGATCTCTCTGCGGCGCATGACGCCGTGCTCACCGCCGGCGGTGGGCGGGCACTGGTCGCCACCGGGTTCGCCGTGGCCATCCCCGAGGGACACGCAGGGTTCATCCAGCCGCGCAGCGGTCTGGCGCTGAAGCATGGGGTGACCTGTCTGAACACCCCCGGTCTGATCGACAGCGGGTATCGCGGAGAGCTCAAGGTGCTGCTGGTCAACACCGATCCGACCGAGGACTTCGAGGTGCGTCGGGGGGAACGCATCGCCCAGCTCGTGGTGCAACGGGTGGAGCATGTGGTGCTCGAGGTGGTCGAGGACTTCGAGCACCTCGGTGGTTCAGCCCGCGGCCTCGGCGGGTTCGGGCACACTGGTCGCTGATCCCGATCCGACCGGTGGATCGCCGTCGTCGGCGGGCAGGTTCCAGCCCGAGATGTGCCAGCCCACCTCGATGAGGATGGCGCCGATTGCGCCGATGCCCACCGCGCTCAGCGCGAGTGCCGCCCCCGGGAGGGGCAGGGCGAAGTAGGTGCGGAACCAGGGGATGGACAGCGCACCCACGAACGCTGCACCCATGGCCCCGACGAGCGCCCCGCGCCAGAGGTTGATGGGCCGCGACAGGATCTCCAGCACCCACAGGGTGACCACGAACAGGGTGATGACGGCGACCGTCCGGGCCTGTTCGAGCCCGAGGTCGCCGTCGTTGCGGGCGATCCCGAACGACACCAGCACGGCCACGGCGCTGACGAGTCCGGCGGGGATGGCGAAGCGCAGCACCCGGGTGAGGAACCCGGTGCGGGCCCGACGGTTGTTGGGGGCGAGGGCGAGGAAGAACCCGGGGATGCCGATCGTCAGTGACGAGATGATGGTGAAGTGGCGGGGGATGAACGGGAACGGGATGCGGGCCACACCGATGGCCAGGGCGAGGGCCATCGCGTAGAAGGTCTTGGTGAGGAAGAGGTTGGCCACCCGTTCGACATTGGCGATCACCTTGCGACCCTCGGCGATCACCGACGGGAACACGCCGAAGTCGTTGTCGAGCAGGACGAAGCGCGCCACCGCCCGGGCGGCTGCTGATCCGGAGCCCATGGCCACGCCCACATCGGCGTCCTTGAGGGCGAGCGTGTCGTTCACGCCATCGCCGGTCATGGCGACCACATGACCCCGTGATTGCAGGGCATGCACCATCGCCCGCTTCTGCTGGGGTGTGACCCGACCGAACACCGAGTGCGACTCGAGGATGTCGGCCAGCGCCTCCTGCTCCTCGGGGAGGGTGCGGGCATCGATGGGGGAGTCGGCTCCGGGCACGCCGACCCGGGTGGCGACCGCACCGACGGTGACGGGGCTGTCGCCTGAGATGACCTTGACCGCCACCCCCTGGCGGGCGAAGTAGGCGATGGTGGCCGGGGCCGCGTCGCGCACGGCCTCGTCGAGCACCACGAGCGCCACCGGTTCGAGTGCGTCGGAGAGTTCCTCGCCGTGCAGGCCGTCGGGGGAGCGCATGAGGATGAGCACCCGGCGACCGGCGGCGGCATGATGCTCGACGCGAGCCCGGGCCCCGGCGACAGGATCAGCAGCGACAGGATCAGCAGCGGCGCCCGGACCCACGGTGGTCGCGATGTCCGCCGGCGCGGCGTGGTCGAGCAGGATGTCGGGCGCCCCGAGCACGAACGACCCGCGATCGGCGAAGGTGGCGGCGCTCCATTTGCGGGCCGAGGAGAACGGCACAGCATCGGTGAGCGTCCAGCCGGCCGGGGCGCTGAACGCTGCGGCGATGGCAGCGAGGCTGGGGTTCGGATGGGCGTCGGCACCGCCCATGGCGCCGAGCACCGACGCAGCATCGATGGCCGCTGCGGTGGTCGGGGCTGTGTTCGGGGCTGTGTCCGGTGCGGCCGGTTCGAGATGTTCGATCATGCCGAGGGCCAGTGAACCCTCGGTGAGCGTGCCGGTCTTGTCCACACAGATGATGTCGACACGGGCCAGTCCCTCGATGGCGGCGAGCTCCTGGGTGAGCACCTTCTTCGACGCCAGGCGGGTGGCGCCCACGGCGAATGCGATCGAGGTGAGCAGCACCAGACCCTCGGGCACCATGGCGACCAGTCCGGCGGTGGAGGCCTGGATGGCGCTGATCACGCCGTCGTGGGCGGCCAGCTGCGAGGACACCAGCAGCACGGCCGTCGGGATCATCAGCCAGCTGACGAGCTTGATGACGCGGTCGATGCCGGTGCGCAGTTCGCTCTTCACGAGCGAGAAGCGGCGGGCCTCGCTCGAGAGTCGGAACGCGTACGAATCCTCGCCGACGGCGGTGGCCCGCACGGTGGCGCTGCCGGCCACCACGAAACTGCCGGAGAGGACTGACTCCCCGGGGGCCTTCTCGACCGGGTCGGCCTCGCCGGTGAGCAGCGATTCGTCGACCTCGAGGCCGGCCGCCTCGAGCAGTTCCGCATCGACGGCGATCTGATCGCCGAGGGTGAGGACGATGACTTCGTCGAGCACGAGGTCCTTGGAGGCGATGGTCTGCTCCACGCCATCCCGACGGACCTTCGAGCGGGGAGCGTTGAGCACGGCGAGTCGGTCGAGCGAGCGCTTCGCCCGGACCTCCTGCACGATCCCGATGAGTGCGTTGGCCACGAGCACGAAGCCGAAGAGACCGTCGGCGGCCTCACCCACCGAGAGGATGATCACGAGCAGCACACCGAGCAGCGCGTTGAACGGGGTGAAGATGTTGGAGCGCACGATCTGGGAGATCGTGCGGCTCGTGGGATCGGGGACGTCGTTCGAGCGTCCGTCCTGCAGCCGGACGTCGACCTCCGCGCTGGTCAGGCCGGGATGTTCCATGGGTGGGTCAGTACCCGATCAGGGGTGGACGACGACGACCGGGCAGGGTGCGTGCATCGTGCACTGATGGCTGACCGAGCCGAGCAGCAGCCCTGCGAATCCTCCATGGCCGCGAGATCCCACGACCAGCAGCTCGGCATCGGCGGCGGCCGCGGTGAGCGCCGAGGCGGCGGTCCCCTCGGCCACACAGACGGTGACGGGGACCTCCGGGGTGGACTCCACGCCGGCGGCGTCGAGGATGGCCAGCAGCGACTGCTCGGTGGTCGCCGAGAGGTCGGCCATGTCGGGCAGGGCTCCGAAGGCGGGGATGGTGGTCATCATCGGGTACTGCCAGACCGACACCGCCTCGAGCGTGGCGTGGCGCAGCACCGCCTCCGCATGGGCCCACTTCAGCGCCGCGATGGAACCGGGGGAGCCGTCGACGCCGACCACGATCTTGTTCATGCTGGGACCTCGTTGGTCGCTCGGGCCGGGAGCAGCCGGCTCCCGCCGGCGTCTGTCGCCGACGGGGAGATAGTAGGCGCAGCGACCTCCGGGACGGGCCGCCGCGTGGAAGGATGCCGCCGATGCTCGCCACCCAGACCGTCTCCACGATGTCGTTCTTCTTCGCATCCCTCGCCCTGCTGTGCTGGGCCGCCGTTGCCCTCATCGGCGTCGGTGCACTGGTCCGGCGCCTCGCCGATCGACCGGTTCCGATGCTCGAGTCGCTCGGCTCCGATGTGCGGCGGGTGGCGCTCCCGCTCGCCTGGCTCATCGCTGCGGTGACGATGCTCGGATCGCTCTACTACTCGCGGATCCAGCACTACATCCCGTGCGAGCTGTGCTGGTACCAGCGGATCTGCATCTATCCGTTCGCCGTCATCCTCGGCATCGCGGCGTGGCGACGCGACGCCGGCGTGCGCGTCTATGCCGTGCCGGTGCTCGCCATCGGTGCGGTGGTGGCGGCCTACCACACCTGGGTGCAGGCCTATCCGCCCGCTGATGGCACCTCGTTCTGCACCGCCGATGCGCCGTGCACCCTTCGCTACGTCTGGGAGTTCGGATTCGTTTCCCTGCCGTTTATGGCGCTCTCGGCATGCTGTTGCATGATCGTGCTTCTTCTCATCGCCCGACCCACTCCCCGGTCGGGCCCCACCGTGGAGACCCCATGAGCAATCAATCATCCTCGAAGGATCCCGCCCAGAGCCGAGTGGCGGCAGCGGCGGGGCAGAACTCCTCGTCCTCCACACGATGGGTCTGGATCGGCATCGCCGCGATCGTGCTCGTGGTCGGAGCCCTCGCCTTCGTGTTCACCCGCTCCGATGGCTCCGGTGGCGGGAGCGCCACCCCGGACGGCGGAGGCACCCCGGGCGTCACCGTCGTCCCGGCGGGCAAGGTCGAGATCGGGACCATCTCCGTCACCGGCACGAAGCTCCCCGAGCAGTCGGCCAGCGGTGCCGACCCGGCGGTCGGACAGGTCATCCCCACGATCACCGGTCAGACCTTCGACGGTTCGGCCATGACCATCGGTCCCAGCGGCGAACCCACGATCATCATGGTGGTGGCCCACTGGTGCCCGCACTGCCAGCGCGAGGTGCCGTTCCTCGAGTCCTGGCTGCGCACGAACGGTGCACCCGAGGGCGTGCGGCTCGTGGCGCTCGCCACCTCGAACGATTCGGGCAAGCCCAACTATCCCGCCGGCCAATGGCTGCTGCGCGAGAAGTGGACTGTTCCCACGATGGTGGATGACCGGGCCAGCGACGGTGCCCAGGCGCTCGGTGTCACCGGGTTCCCGTACTTCATCGTGGTCGATGCCCAGGGCCGGGTGATCGAGCGCACCAGCGGCGAGCTCACCGCAGCCCAGTGGGAGTCGCTGATCGCAGCGGCGAAGTCGGGCACCTCGCAGCCCGCAGCCTGATCACTCGACAGACGCAGCCCGCACTCCGATGATCAGTCGTCGATGAGCGCGGCGAAGAGGGTCTGACGTCTGGCGCTGCGTCGTCGGTCCGCGATGCTCCGATCGCCGAGTTCTCGGGCCTGGTCCACGATGAGCCGGGCGAGCGACGCCACACGGTCGTCAGCGAACACCCAGTCGGAGTCGTCCACGTCCGGATCGCGCAACCACTGCAGCGAGAGCGCATCGCCGAGTGAACCGAATCGGGGGATGAACGAGGCGAACCCGAGCGCGAGCGCGTCGAGGCCGGCGCCGATGGATGCCAACGAGGGGTCGTTGGCGGGGAGGTTCACGGCGATGACTGCGGCACCCGCGTGACGGAGCTGCTCGAGCGTGTCGTCGAGGGATTCGATGAGATCAGCACCGATGCTGCTCACGGTGACCGTCGCGTAGTGACGGTTGGAGTCGTATGCCGAGCTGATGGCGGTGGCGCCCCCGGGCTCGGGGTTGCCACGCACATGGCCGAACTCACGGGGCCACTCGGCGCCCTCGACGATGTGCCGCACGATGGGCTCGTAGGTGCTGGGGATCCAGATCGTGGCCGGATCGAGCGGCAGGAGCGGGCTGTACATCTGGGACAGCGATGGTCGATGGCTGAGCATCCCGTCGGTGATGCCGATCTGTTGGATCGGTTCCGAGGCATCGAGCAGGATCCCGACGACGGTGGCTCCCTCACGCAGGGCGATCCCCTGTGTGGCGGGATGGGTGAGCACCGGTTCACGGAGTCGTCCGGTGACGCCGGCGGCGATGAGTCGAGCGAGGAGACGTTCGCCGAGCTGGTCGGCGAGGCCCCGACGGCGGAATCGTGGATCGGTGACCGTGCCGCCGGTCTCGACGACCCCCTCGGCCACGTGGACGGCGCCCCAGTGCGCCACGACCTCACCGTGGTCATCGACGGCGACCTCACCGATCCTCGATCCACTGGTGATGGCAGCGGCGACTCGTTCGGGGAAGTAGAAGTCGGTGCCGGGATAGGTCCAGCCGTAGCAGCGGTAGATGCAGCGGGTGAGCGACGCCGCGTCGGCCGCGGTGAGTTCCCGGATCGTGACAGCGGCATCGCTCAGCGGTGCGTCCTCGGCGAGCACCTCGAGTCCGGAGTCGTCGAGCACGGCGTCGTGCGACGGGAGGGGGAGGCGGACCTCGCTGATGTTGCCCGTGCCGTCGGTTCCACCGTTGGCCGTGGTGGCCAGCCCCAGATCGACGAGTGACAGCACCGCCGCAGGTGCGCCGCTGACCGGTTCACCACGGTCGCGCAGTCGCAGGATGATCTCGGTGCCCTCCGTCGCGACGGTGAGATCGAGGCTCGGCGGAGGGTCGGTGATGGTCGATCGCTCGAGGGCGTCGTCGGCGAGGAGTCGGACGATGAGTGCGGCGGTCTCGGCCGCACCGCCGAACTGATGGGTGATGGAGCGAGCACTGTCGGAGAGGACAGCGGCGCCGCGCGGATCGGTGGGGACCGAGACGGAGAACATCGCAGCGCGGGAGATCAGCCGGCGAGTCGATCGACCACCGCAGCGATGGCGACCGACCACTCGTGGTCGGGATCGGTGAGGGAGAACAGGCCGCCCGATGCGTTGGACACGATGTCCTCGGAGAGCGGGAGCACACCGGCCACATCCACGCCGTAGATCTCGGCGACGTCGGCGGCCATCGCCTCACGATCGGCGTGGGACGGCACCTTGTTGACCATCAGCAGGAGTTCGGGGACCTCGAGACGACGAGCGATGTCGACGGTGACCGCCGTGCCCTGGTAGTCCTGCTTGTCGGGACGCATGATCAGCAGCAGTGCATCGCTGATCGTGATCGACAGCAGGGTCTCCTCGTTCAGTCCCGGATGGGTGTCGATGATGAGATGGTCGAGCTGCAGGCCCTTGACGAGTTCACGGAAACCGTCGTTGAGGATCTCGACGTCGTAGCCCTGGCGCAGCACACGGGCGATGTCGCCCGCCTTCATGCTGGACGGCACCAGGTAGAGCGCGCCTCCCGGTGCCACACCGGCGCCGCTCAGCGTGATGCGCTCGGTGACATCGTGGGCGGTGTCGACGATCGGGCATGTGCCGTAGAGGTAGTCGTTGAGCGTGGGGCCCGGGATGTGCTCGTCGAACCCGAACAGCACGTGGATCCCCGGGGACTGCACGTCGGTGTCGACCACCGCCACACGACGACCTGATGCGGCGAGCCGTGCTGCGATGTTGGCGCTGGAGTTGCTCTTGCCCGTGCCGCCCCGGAAGGAATGCACGGAGATGATCCTGGTCATCGATCGGTCTCCTGGGTGTCGGTCTGGGAATCGGTCCGGGAATCGGTCCGGGAATCGGTCCGGGAATCGGTCCGGGTATCGGGTTCGGTCTCGGATTCGGCGGCGTCGAGTTCGCGCACTCGGGCTCGCAGCGCCGTGGCCTTGGCGGTGAGCGAGGTGAAGAAGTCCGATTCGGTGATCTCGGCCACGCTCTGCTGCCGCTTCGCCTCATCGATCTCGACCTTCAGCACCTGCACCTGCCGGACCAGGCTCCGTTCACGGGCGCGGATCTTCTCGGTCATGACGCCGAAGCTCTGGGCGAGATCGGTCATCTCATCCGGGAACACCGCCTTGGCGGCACCGCTGAGGTCCACGTCGTAATCGCCACCCGACACGCGTCTCGTGGCGCTCGAGAGGCGACCGAGTCGACGGGTCATCCAATGCGACAGGTACAGCACGAGCAGGATGAGGATCACGTACGCGATCCCGAACACCGGGAACAGCACGCTGCGGACCCTGCTCTGCACCTGATCCACATAGGCCAGCGGGTAGTCGACGCCGATGGCGCCCACCGTGGTGCCGTCGGCCGCCACGATCGGGGTGTACACCGAGATCCAGTGGCCGAAGCGGTCCGTGTAGGCGGGCTGCGCGGTGGTCCCGGTGAGACCGCGTTCGAAGTAGGTCGCAGTGGTGTCGTCGACGAGGGTCGAGACCGGCTGATGGAACAGGGTCCCGATCGGCGGATCGACGTTCATGGTCGGATACCCGAGTGCGCTCCATGAGCCGATGAACTCCAGGTTGCCGTCATCACCCCGGTAGTACGTGTAGGGCGATGCCTCGGGATTGGTGCGACGGATGTTGGCGATCTGGTTCACGTGATCCCAGTAGGCGGCGGTGGTGGGATACGCGCTGTCGGCGGCTGCGGCGGTTCCGGCCAGCGTGGCCGCGTTCGCCGGGTATGGGTCTCCGGGCACGACTGCACGCTCGGTGCGGGTGAGTGATCGGAACTCCTCGGCGTCGATGGTCTGGGCGCCACCGATGCTGAGACTGCGGAGGTTCTCGGTGAGGCGGTTCCTCGCGGTGTCGGTGGAGAAGCGCACGATCCAGGTGGCCACGACCACGAACACGAGTGAGACGCCGAGTCCGAACGCGATCAGGAGTTTCCAGCGCATGCCGAGGTGCCAGCGTCGACGGCTCGCTCGCGGTGGAACGGGAGGTTCGTTCGCGGTGGCGCCGGAGCCAGGTGTGAGCGGAACCGACGGAGCATCGGTGCGAACGGCCATCGGATGACGCTACCTGTCGACCGGTGACGGGGGCTCGGCGGGCAGACCGGAGAGCGTGAGGGTGAACCGGTAATCGACATCGCCGCCGAGGGCGACGGTCCGTTCGCCGTGCACGGTGCCCCCTCCGGTGACCGATGCGTAGCCTCCGGTGCCGCCGAAGACGGTGAGGTCGCCGATGATCGTGGTGTCCTCGTCGGATCTGCTGGCCCGACCTGCGTATCGCAGCACGAGATCCGACCCATCGGTGAAGGTGAACGTCCAGAAGCCGGTGAACGGACCCGACCCGTCGTCGTAGCCGACCTGGGCGAGCAGTTCGGCACCGGCGGGAGCCCCGTCGATGGTGGTGAGGCCGGTCAGTCGGCCGTTGCCGTAGCGCAGCCGTGCACCCGGTCCGGTCGTGCGGAAGGTCTGGTCGGTGTCGACCCCATGGGCCATCACCGAGAACTCGATCAGGCGGCCGTCGCCCGCCGGAACCGCTGTTCCGGGGTCGGTCGCAGTGGTGGTCGGGCCGGTGTCTGCGGCCGAGTCGGTGGTGGTCGGGCCGGGACCAGTGGACGAGGAGTGTCCGGTGCTGCAGCCACCGAGCAGGGCGATGACGAGAACCATCGATGTCACGATGGCGCGCCCCGGGCCCGGGCGCGGTGCGAGACTGTGCGAGCGCTGACCCATGGCCCTAGGGTACCCGAACAGCTGAACCGGGTTCAGCGCCGGAGGACCTCCTCGGTGGGTCTGCAGCCCGTCCCACCACAGGATTCCACCACCGGACCCCACCACTCGGAGCATCAGTTGGCACAGACCGCAGGATCGGCGAAGGAGCTGGGCCACAACGAGGCCCGTGCGGCGCTCGTCGAGGCGGCGCTGTCGGTCATCTCCACCGAGGGTGCGGCGGCGATGCATCCGAAGGAGCTCTGCATCGAGCTCGGGATCTCCCGGTCACTGGTGAACTTCCACTTCGATGGACGCGACGGGCTCGTCGCCGAGGCGATGGCACTCGGCTACGAGCGCTATGTCGAGGAACTCGAGCGGGTAGCCGGGGCCGCGGGGCCGGATCCTCTCGACCGCCTCCTGGCCTGGGTGGATCGTCAGATCGACTGGACCATCGCCAATCCGGGGCTCGCAGCGGCGCTCAACTTCCAGCGGGAGGCGTCGAGCATCGTCGGCGACATGCAGCCTGATGCTGCTGCTCGCCTCGAGCACACCGGCCTGCGCAACTTCGAGAACCTGAGGTTCCTCGTCGGTGCCGTCCGGGAGTCGCGTGGCGGATCGGTCGATGCGGCCACTGCCGCCCTCGACGGTGCGATGGTCGGTTGGCTCACACTCGGGCTGTCGGTCTGGTTGTCCGGCCGTCATATCCCGACACGGATGCTGAACGTGCCCGATCAGGTCGAGATCGCGAGAGCCCGCGTCCGGCAGATGATCATCTCAATGGTCGGGGCGTAGCGCAGTGGAGACCCGCGACCGGGAACGCGCCGTCCCACCGAGTGGCAGCGGCAGCATCGCGCGGTTCATGCGGTGGTACTCCCCGTACGTCCGCGGTCATCGGGTGGCGTTCGTGGTCGGTGCCGCGATGTCGGTCGTGGTGCTGGCCTGTCAGGCGCTCACCCCACTGCTCGTCGAGGAACTGCTGCACAACGGCGAGTGGGAATGGCGCATGATCATCGCCCTCGTGCTGCTCATCGCCGGGCAGCTGGTGTTCCGCTACGGCGTGAGCATCGGTGCGCACTACCTCACGAGCCTGTCGGCCACGAAGCTCCGGCTCGAGATCTTCGATCGCACCCTCGAGACCGAGGCGTTCCATCAGCACGCGCTGCGTCGGGCATCGATCGTCACCCGGCTCTCCACCGACGTCGATCAGGTGGCCGGAGCGTTCCAGCTCACTCTCGCCAGCGGCCTGCCCGGTGTGGTGCGCGTCATCCAGAGTCTCGTGCTGCTCACCGTCGTCGAATGGCGGGCCGGCCTCGCCATGACCATCACGACGCTCCTGTTCGTCGTCTACCGAAGTGCTGTCGGGCGGACCTTGTTCGCCGCCGATCATGCCCGGCTCGCCACCAGCAGCGATCTGCGCGCCAACGTCGACGAGGCACTCGTCGCCTCGCGCACCGTCACCGGTCTCCATCTGCAGCACTGGCTCCGGAACCGGTTCGCCCGTGTCACGTTTGAGCTTCAGGAGACCACTGAGGTCCAGGAGAACAACGTCACCCGGCTGGAGCTCGGGGGTCACGCGACCGGACTCTTCGGGCTCCTGGTGGTGGTGGTCTTCGCTCTCCTCGTCGGCGGGAGCGGGCTCGCCCATGTGGCGGCGGCGATCCTGTTCGTCGAAGGAGTGGTCGCCGGTCTGGAGGCGCTGCCTCCGTGGTTGCGCTCGGTGCAGTTCGGTGTCACCAGTCAGGTGCGGATCGACGGGATCCTCCAGCTCCCCGACCGGGTCGACGCGGTGGATCCGGCACCGGTGCTCGGGCGACCACGCGGGATCGAACTCGATGATCTGAGCGCCCATTTCGAATCCGGTCAACGGCTCGAGGCGATCTCGCTCGTCATCCCCGCCGGACGGCTGATCGGCGTCGTCACCCCGGTGGGCACCCATCCCGACGATTTCCTGGCGCTGCTCGCCGGGGACGACAACCCGCAGTCGGGCCGGGTCCTCATCGATGGGTTCGATGCCCGCATGCCGAGCGTGAGCCGATCGGTGGCGTATGTGCCGGCCACCGGTGCGGGATTCTCGGATCCGCCCATCGACCAACTGCTCGCGGTGGACCCCGATCTCACCCCCGACACCGCGGTCTCGGTCCTCGAGGCCGTCGGTCTCCACCGCATCGCCCGCGACCGACGCATGCTCATCGAGTCGCTCGGCTACGGGGCCACGCTGCTCTCGATCTCCGAACGCCAGCGACTGGCGCTCGCCGTGGCACTCGCGTCGAGGCCGAAGATCCTGCTGGTGGGACCGCTCGACGTGTTCGCCGACCCAGATGCGGCCCTCCCGATCATCGAGCACCTCCGGGCCACCTCCATCGACACGGTGATGGTCGGCGCCCGCACCTCCGACATCGCCGAAGCCGTCGACGACGTCCTGTTCCTCGATGGTGATTCGGTCTACTTCGGCACCCATCACGATCTGCTCGAGAACGTCCCGTCGTACTCGCATCTCTGGAAGCAGCGTCTCTCGCTCGCCGCTGTCGATCTCTCCGTCCTCGGGATCGCCGAGGACGCCCATGCCGAGCTGCACACCCATCTCGTCACCGAGCGCTACCGGGCCGGCGAGGACATCTACTGCGAGGGCGACGACGCCGACCGGATCGTCTTCACGATCTCGGGTCGCATCGAGATCCTCGCCAGCGATCGGCAGGGTCAGTCACGACGGGTGGCTGTCCTCGGTCCCGGGAACTACTGCGGTGATCTGCGACTCATGGCCGGCGATCGGCGGGCCGAGACCGCCCGGGCCCTCGATGATTGTGTGGTGCGAACCCTGAGCCGTGAAGCCATCTCCGCCGGTGTCGCCGGACTGCTCGACCGGACCCCCACCGAACGCCGCATCATGACCTCCATCCTCCGTGATGGCCCGGCCTCCGAGGATCAGCTCGTCGAGCGCTTCGACGAGCTCGCCCCGGCCGAGATCTCCTCGGCGCTCGCACTGCTGCTCCGTGATGGCGCCATCGTCCAGTCGGAGGGCACCTATTCCATGGCCCATGTGCGCACCACGCATCGCCGCGCCGACGCCATCTTCGACCGACTCGGGGATCTCTGAGCGGCGTGCATCTCGCTGTCGGCGATCGGGGACGACGCGCCGGAACCTGCTGCTCGATGGGTGTGGGGAACCGCTGGTGCCTCCGGTGGGGGTCGAACCCACGCTCGTCGGATTAAAAGTCCGCTGCCTTACCACTTGGCCACAGAGGCTGGGTCCCGGACACTAATCGGGCTAGGTGATGGGGCAACTTCCGCCATCGGCCATGAGTGTCATGCCGGTGACGTAGCGGCTCTCGTCGCTCAGCAGGAACCGCACGACCGGTCCGATATCGGTCTCGGCATCGCCCAGACGCGCCAGCGGATTGCGGGCGAGCACCCGGGCGGCCATCTCGGGGTCGTTCTCGAACGCCGTGGTCATGGCCGGTGTCGACGCGAGTGGAGCGACGCAGTTGGCCCGCGCTCCGGTCGGTCCCCATTCCCGGGCGAGGGCCCTCACCACACCGCGCTGCGCCGCCTTCACTGCTGCGTACACCGGCAGGCGCGCCTTCCCCTCGAAGCCGGCCTCCGAGGTGAGCACCACGAAGGAGCCGTGGGTGGCGACCAGGTGGCGGTGTCCCTCGGCGGCGAGGAGATGGGTGCCGCGCAGCGACACGCGCACATGGTCGGCCACATCGGCGAAGGGCACCTCGGCGAGTGGGGCCGGGATCGGCGAGCGTCCACTCGTGGCGTTGTGCACGATCCCGTCGAGTCGGCCCTCTCGCTCGATGATCGTGGCGGTCGCATCGCGCACCGACGCCGGGTCGCCGACATCGCCGACGAACACCTGCGCCGAGCCACCGAGTGCGGTGGCCCGGTCGGCCACGAGCTGCGCCTCAGCGGCGCGCCTCGCCATGATCCACACGCTCCAGCCGGCGCTCGCGCAGCTGAGGGCCACCCCGGCGCCGACCCCGCCGCTGGCGCCGCTGATCAGCACGACCCGACGCTGCTCGGTGCTCATCGCCAGGACCTCCCGGCGTCGACATGCAGGATCGAACCGGTGAGCGCGGTCGCATCCGGCGACAGCAGCATCCGACAGGTCGGGATCACATCCCCGTCGATCGAGCCAGGGAACCCGGCCAACGGGGGCCGGGGATCGACGACCGGCCCGGTGGTGACCCGTGACGGTGTGGTCACCAGGTTCACCCGGACCCCGCGAGGCCCCTCGGACCGGGCGAGTGATCGGATGAGCGCCTCGACGGCGTCGGACACCGCGGTCTCGGTCGATCGGCCGGCACAGTCGAGGGGCGCCGCCCGATCGACGACGGCGACGATGACCCCACCGTCGACGCATCGTCGCTGGGCCACACCCAGCGCGGCGATCCATCGGGCGAGGATGAGCTCACAACGCGCGACCCAGCTGTCGATGTCGATCTGGTCGTGCGGGGTCGGATCCACGACCCCGGGCATGAGCGCCACGACGATCGCGGCGGCTGATGGTCCGTCGATCGCGTCGTCCCGCCAGGTCTCGAGCGCGTCGGCCCAGCGCCAGTCCGTCGAATGTCCGTTGACCGCGGGCTGGACCAGCAGGTGTCCGCCGATGCCGGCGGCGATGGACCGGACCCCGGCCTCATCGAGCCCGATCACGAGCGGCCCGGTCAACGGCCCGGCCTTCGGCCCGGTCATATGCATCGTTCCCTCCATCGGGCCGGCCGGGGTCATGAGGGTCGGACCACCACACCGGGGAGCGCACCGGTCGGGACGCCGTCGTCCACGACGATGACCCCGTTGACGATCGTGGCCACCGAGCCGGTGGGCACGGCACGGAACCGAGCGGCGCCGGTGACGGCATCGGTCTCCTGTCGGCAGGTGCCGGTGCCGATCCGTTCCGGATCGAAGATGTGGATGTCGGCGGGGAGTCCGGTGGCGAGTCGCCCACGGTCATCGAGCCCGAGGATCCC
The DNA here is from genome assembly GCA_947446975.1 of Microthrixaceae bacterium. GTDB lineage: Bacteria > Actinomycetota > Acidimicrobiia > Acidimicrobiales > Acidimicrobilacustridaceae > Acidimicrobilacustris. Next base: position 16,827 of record CANFHM010000005.1, on the reverse strand, counting down.
TGCAGGCACGGAGGTGATCTGGGCGATGGCCTCCTCGAGGGTCCAGACCCCCTCCGTCCGCCACCAGGTGGCGAGGAAGTGCGAGGGCCATTCCTGTCCGTCGTCACGATCGAGGTGTGCCCCGCCGTCGGAGACCCCGACGATCATCTGCCCGTGCCGCTGCACGTCCTTCAGCAGTTCGCGCCAGGCCGGCGTCTCGTTCGACCAGTGGAACACCGTGTCGAGTCCATCGGCGAGGGCGATGTCGAACATGACATCGGCCGGGTGCAGACCGAGCTCATCGGCGATGTCGGTGATCGTCCGGCCCACGAAGCGGGCGTTGGCGTCATCGAAGGTCCTCGAGACGCGCATGCTCTCCCACAGGGGTGGGGGAAGGGTCGAGCCCTGTGCCGGGTCGCGGTTCGGCTCATCGATCGCCGCCCGCAGCAGCGAGCGATGTGCGGGATCGGTCACGAGAGCGAGCTTCTCCTGCATCGGGGCCAGCATCAGCTGGTTCCACAGCGGGACACCCTCGTAGCGGGTCGTGCCCTCGCGGAGCGTGAACGGACCGTTCAGGGGCCGGGTCATGAGCAGCGAGTACACGGGGCCGCCGACGAGCACCGATCGTTCGAGGAAGTCGCGCGACTGCAGCCAGGTGGCGGTCGGGGCATCGACCTTCGAACGACCGCCGAGACCCTGGGTGATGACCGGTGCTCCGGCTCGCGACGCCAGTTCGATGAGCAGGTCACGATCATCGGCATCGATGCCCTCGACGGCGCTCTGTGGTGCGTAGGCGAACGTCCCGCGTCCCGAGCCACCTGATCCACCCGAGCGTCCCTGGGCGTCGGCCAGTGCACGGAGTTCGTCGAGTGATGCGAGTCGACTCGGCACGGGCCGGTCGGCGAGATCGAGATGGGTCGGGGCATGCGAGGACGAGAGCCCGAGCGCACCGGCGTCCATCGCCGATTCGAAGAGCCCGACGATGGATGCGAGTTCCTCCTCGGTGGCCGGGCGTTCGAACGCAGCGTCACCCATGACCCAGCGGCGCAGTGCCGAGTGCCCCACGTACATGCCGAGGTTCACGCCGAGGCGACCGCTGCGGGTCCGGAGGAACTCCTCGAAGGTCTCGAACCCCCAGTCGACATGGGCCAGCGAGATGAGGTCCATGCCCTCGACCCGGGCGAACATCTGCGCCACGTAGTCGTGATCATCGCTGCGGCATGGAGCGATGGAGAAGCCGCAGTTGCCGGCGGCCACCGTGGTCACCCCGTGGAGTGCGGCGGTGTCGCACAGCGGGTCCCAGGTGAGCTGCGGGTCGTAGTGGGTGTGGGCATCGACCACCCCTGGAGCCACGACCAGCCCGGTGGCGTCGATGCTTCGCGTCGCCGCCTCCGACGCGAGATCGCCGATGGCGGCGATGCGTCCCTCGAGGACCGCGATGTCGGTGACCACGCCCGGCGCACCGGTGCCGTCGATGACGAGCCCGTTGCGGATGATGATGTCGAACATGCGGCCAGCGGTCAGCGGATGGCCGGGGGCCGACCGGCCACGGCACCGCCGTCGACGATGAACTCGGCCCCGGTGCAGTACGAGCTGGCATCGGAGGCCAGGAAGGCGACCATCTCGGCGACCTCCTCGGGCGTGCCGATCCGCGGGATGGGGAAGGCGTCGAACACCTTCTGTCGATCGACGGCGCTGAACTGCGGGTTGAAGGTCATCGGCGTGTCGATGACGCCGGGGTGCACGGAGTTCACCCGGATGCCGTCGTGGCCGAGTTCGATGGCGGCGGTCTTGGTCATGCCGCGGATCGCCCATTTCGTGGCCACATAGGGCACTGCGCCGGCCACACCCTGGAGGCCGGCGATCGACGACACGTTGATGATGGAGCCGCGCTGCTGCGCCTTCATCGTCGGGATCACCGCCTGCATCCCGAGGAAGCAGCCGAGCTGGTTGACCCGCACGGCCTCCATGTAGTCCTCGGTGGTGACGGCCTCGAGTGCACCGGCCTTCACGATCCCGGCGTTGTTCACGAGCACGTCGAGGCTCCCGAACGTGTCGAGGGCGCAGGCCACCGCCCGGTCCCAGTGTGCGGCGTCGCCGACGTCGAGCGTGACGTAGCGGGCGGCATCACCGAGGGAGGCCGCCACCTGCTCGCCGGGCTCGTCGAGCACATCGGTGAGCAGGACCCGGGCGCCCCGGGCCACCAGCAACCGGGCCTCGCATTCACCCTGTCCGCGTGCGGCGCCCGAGATGAGAGCGACGACGCCGTCGAGACGGGTCCGATCCACCGGGGCGCTCACAGGACCGCCACCGGGTTGATGGGAGAGCCGGTGCCGCCGGGGATGCGCAGCGGCGCCATGGTGAGCAGGAACTCCCAGGTGCCCAGTTCGACGCAGGCCCCGGAGAGTTCACCGAGCGCCAGATTGTCGATGAGCATGAGGCCGAGTCCGGTGATGCCGATCTGGTGGATCGGGAACGGCCACTCGGCGATGCCGAGCCCGGGCATCGGATCGCTGATGCCGTCGCTGCCCAGCACGGCGATGTCATGGGCCTGCAACCAGGGGAGGCATTCGGCGTGCAGACCGGCGAGCCCGTCAGCGATGGGATCGAGCCGCCCGCGCTTCTGTTCGCGCCGCAGATCGCGACCCGTGCTCACGAGCAGCAGATCACCGCTGCGGACCTCGACGCCCTGGGTGGCGCAGGTGAGATCGAGCTGGTCGGGGGTGATGGCGGTGTTCCCCGGGAGTTCTGTGAGACCGAGCGCCCGGGGCACGTCGAGCAGCACGCCCCGGCCCACGATGCCGCCGGCGGCCTCCATGATCGTGTTGGCGGTGGCGCCGGTGCTGGCGACCGATTCCGCCGTGCGGCCGTTGTAGGAGCGCCCGCGCACGAACATGTGGCAGAGCGCATCGATATGGGTGAGGCCGAGCCCGTGCACATCGGTGCCGATGTAGTCACGGGTGGCCTCATAACCGGGGATCCCGTTCGATCCGAGCGCATCACCGCTGGCGAGCATGTGATGGTGGGCCGGGAAGGGACATTCCACCGAGGGCATCGTCGAGATGTCGTGGGCGAGGCTGACCGTGCGGCCGGTGCGCACGAGCCGGGCGGCGTCCACCCGGCACTGCGCCGTGAGCAGGTTGAGGGCACCGGCCTGATCATCGGCGCCCCAGCGTCCCCAGTTCGAACATCCGGCGTGGAGCTGCTCGAGCCGCTCCGGTGTGGGTGGTGTCGATGCCGTTGCTTCGCTCACGCAGCGAGCCCCTTTCGAGTGAGGGTGCAGCCTAAACCGGCGATGGTGCATCATTCGCTGCGCAGCACCGCGTCATCACCACCATCGAAGGGGAACAATGCACAACGAAGAGTTCACGGGCAGGGTCGCGATCGTCACGGGTGCTGCGGGGGGCATCGGACGCGAATCGGCTCGTCTCTTCGCCGAGCGCGGGGCCTCGGTCATCGTGGCCGACATCAACCTCGCCGGAGCGCAGGACACGGTCGACATCATCACCGCCGGAGGTGGCGCCGCCACCGCCGTCCGGGTGGACGTCGCCTCAGCGGTGTCGGTGAAGGAGATGGTCGCGGCCACCATCGCCACCTACGGCCGTCTCGACATCGCCCACAACAACGCCGGGATCAAGGGCGCCGACGAGACCATCGTCGACATGCCCGAGGAGGTCTGGCACGCCGGGATCAGCATCATGCTCGACGGCGTGTTCTTCTGCATGAAGCATGAGATCCCCGAGATGCTGAAGGTCGGCGGTGGGGCGATCATCAACACCTCATCGGGTGCCGGTCTCATCGGCGTGGCCCGGTTCTCCAACTACGTGGCCGCCAAGCACGGCGTGATCGGACTCACGAAGGCGGCGGCCCTCGAGTACATCACCCAGGGCATCCGCATCAACGCCATCTGCCCGGGCACCGCCCGCAGCCAGATGGTGGAGGAGTGGATGCAGGGATCCGCCGAGGCGGAGGCGAGCGTCGCCGCCCTCCATCCCATCGGTCGGATCGCCGGTCCCGAGGAGATCGCCGAAGCGGCCGTGTGGTTGGCCTCAGATGCCGCATCGTTCGTCGTCGGCACGGCGATGTCCGTCGACGGCGGGTACACCACACTCTGAGTCGGCGGGGTCGGCGGAGTCACTGCGGGTAGCGTCGGCCCGTGCCGCCGACCCGATCGCCCGCTGCTGATCGTCGATCCGACTGGTCCTCCGGTCGACCCTGGCTCGACGCACTGGGGATCTTCGCCGTCATCACCGTGTGCGTCTCGATCGCGGTGAACCTCGGCGGGAGCGGTCATCTCTCGTCCATCGCCAGCATCGACAGCACGCCCTACACCGGGTCGGCGATCTTCGGGTCCTGGTTCCGTTTCGACGGTCGCTGGTACGACATCATCGCCACGAACGGCTACCACTGGGCCGGCCCCGACGTGCAGTCCCCGGTCGCGTACTTCCCCGCATATCCGATGCTGCTGCGGGTGCTGCACGCAGGCACGGGCCTGTCGGTCCGACTCCTCGGCTCGTTGGTCACCATCGCCTGTGGGGCGGGCATGAGTGTGGCGTTCCTGCGCTGGTGCCGCGATCGCATCGATGACACCACGGCACGGGCCGCGCTCATCACCCTGCTCGTCTACCCCTACGCCTACTACTTCATGGGCGCGGTCTACGCCGATGCGCTGTTCGCCATCGCCGTGATCGGTGCGTTCCTGCTGCTCGAACGCGACCATCCGATCTGGGCGGGCCTGCTCGGTGCACTGGCCACCGCCACCCGCCCCACCGGCATCGCCGTCGTCATCGGGCTCATCGCCGTGGTGCTCTGGAAGCGCGAGGTCATCTCCCGGACCGCCGGTCGCACGGTGATCGCGTGGCGCAACCTCCGTCGGGGTGATCTCGGCGTGCTGCTCTCGGTGGGCGGGCTCCTCGGGTACATGACCTACCTCGGTGTCCGGTTCCACGCCCCGCTCGCCTTCGAGGAGGTGCAGCGGGCCCCGGGCTGGGATCAGGGCGGCGGCCCCCGCACCTGGTTGAAGATCACCTGGTTCCAGCAGATGAAGAACCTGCCGCACTGGACCCTCGACTGGCTGCGTCACGGCGACGACGCCACCTTCCAGAAGGTGCAGTACGGCTCCACCGTGATCCTGCAGGGTCTGCTCATCATCGGGTTCCTCGTCCTCGCCGGCCTCGTCTGGCGCCGGTTGGGCTGGGGGTACGGCCTGTACTCGTTCGCCCTTCTCGCCATCCCGTTGGTGGGCACGAAGGATTTCCAGGGTGCCGGCCGGTACCTCATGGCGGCCTTCCCGTGCTTCCTGGTGCTGGCGATGGTGCTGTCGCCGAGGCCGGTGGTGAAGTGGCTCTGGTGGGGGGTCAGTGCCGGTGTCCTGCTGCTCTGGGCGTTCGCCTTCGGCCGTGGCTACTACCTTGCATGACTGACATGTCGAACTTCGAGAGCCTGACGATCTTCTACCCGATGTGGAACGAGGAGGACACCATCGAACGCGCCGTCCGGGCGGCCTTTGAGGCCGGCGACGCGCTCATCGCCGAGGGTGAGATCTCCCGCTACGACGTGCTCATCGTCGACGACGCCTCCACCGATCGCACGCCCGAGCTCGCCGATGCGCTCGCCGCTGCTGATCCCCGCGTGTCGGTCGTGCACCATCCCACCAACCGCAAGCTCGGCGGCTCGCTCAAGACCGGCTTCGCCAACGCCACCGGCGAGCTCATCCTCTACACCGACGCCGATCTCCCGTTCGACATGGCCGAGACCATCAAGGCGGTGCGCCTGCTGCGCATCTACCAGGCCGACATCGTCAGTGCGTATCGCTTCGATCGCACCGGTGAGGGTGCGCGTCGACTCATCTACAGCTACGTCTACAACCACCTCATCCAGACCGTGTTCGGTCTCCGTCTGCGTGACATGAACTTCGCGTTCAAGCTCGTGCGTCGATCAGTCCTCGAGCACATCGAGCTGAAGAGCGAGGGTTCGTTCATCGATGTCGAGCTGCTCGCCCGTGCGCAGAAGCTCGGGTTCAGCATCGTGCAGTTCGGTGTCGACTACTTCCCGCGCACCCGGGGCATCTCCACGTTGTCGTCCAACTCGGTGATCATGAAGATGCTCCGGGAGATGTCCGATCTGCGCTCCGAGCTCACGTCGCTCACCCCGCTCCCGGCCGAGGTGCTCCGTCCCTGGGAGTTCGGCTCCGACTCCGCGTCCTGAGCGGGTCCGGCGTCGACCATGCGACCTCCCCGCACCCCGGCCGCCCGGCGCGTCATGCAGCTGTGGGCCGATGCCGATCGCGGTGGCCGGTTCCACACCACGGCCCGCTGGTGGTCGGCGCCCTTCGCCGAACTCGAGCTCGAGGTCCCGCTCGCCGGCGACATCCTCGAGGTGGGCTGCGGCCATGGGGTGCTCGCCACGTACCTCGCCATCACCTCCCGGGCCCGTCGCGTGCTCGGGATCGACATCGACGCCGCCAAGATCACCCTCGCCCGTGAGGCCATCGGCGGGCTCCGACCGGATGAGGCCGATCTGCGTTTCGAGGTGCAGCCCGCCGGAGTGGTCCCCACCATCGACGGCGGCTGGCGCTCGATCGTGATCGCCGACGTGCTCTACCTGCTCGGGCGCGAGCGCCGCGACGCACTGCTCGCCGCCTGTGTCGACGCACTGGCCCCCGGCGGTCTCCTCGTCATCAAGGAGGTCGACACCACACCGAGGGTGAAGGCCCGGATCGCACAGCTGCAGGAGCTGATCTCCACCAGGGTGCTGCGCATCACCGACGGCCACGTCCTCGAGTTCGCCTCCTCCGATGAACTCGTCGCCACCCTCATCGATCTCGGCATGTCCACCATGGCCAAGCGGATCGATCACGGCTATGTGCATCCGCACTGCGTGGTGCTGGGCACCCGACCGATGCGGTCAGTCGAGGCTCCCTGAGTCATCCGCGGTGTCCTGCTCGCCCTGGGACTTGGCGATGAGGAATCCCCGTGCCCGTTCGGCGAGCGGATAGCGATCGACGATGGCGTGGAACGCGGGGGAGTGGTCGAACTCGACGAGGTGGGCGAGCTCATGCACGATCACGTAGTCGAGCACCCACGGCGGCCAGGCGGCGAGACGGTTCGAGAGTCGCAGTTCGCCGGTGCTCGGGGTGCACGAACCCCAGCGGGACCGCTGCTCGGCCCAGACCACCGAGGTGGGCTGCGGGAGATCGAACCGCCGGGCGAGCCGACGGGCGCGGCCGTCGAGGTCCACGGACTCACTGCGATGCCGACGTTCGAGGCGCGCCACCAGGGTGGCCACCGTGGCGTCGAGCTCGGCCTTCGAGATGCTGGCCGGGGCCCGCACCTGGATCACGCCGTCGACGATGCTGGCCTGCACCGTGCGACGCCGCCGGGTGCTGCGGATGATCTCGATCGGCAGCGAGCTGTGCGGTTCGGGCATCGGGGGAGTGCCGATCAGATCTGGGTGGGGATGGTGAGCTCGTCATCGTCGACGAGCACGAGTCGTTCGCCGAGCTCGACACGATCCCCGTGATGCACCAGCACCCGGGCGCCGAGGTTCGGCATGCGTTCCCACGGGAGGCCCGCCTCGCGTTCGAGGGCGCCGATGACCCCGCCATGGGTGAGCACGAGCAGCTGCGCCCCGCGGTATTCGGCCTCGATGCGGGCGAGAGCGCCGTTGGCACGTGTGATGAGGGCGTCGTGACCCTCGTAACCGGGGGGCCAGCGGTCGTGGCCGAGGTGGCCGGGCCACTGCTGCTCGATCTCGGCCCGGGTGAGCCCCTCCCATTCGCCGGCATCGCGTTCGGCGAGGTCGGGTTCGATGACCACCGGGCCGATGCCGATCTGGGCACTGATGATCTGGGCGGTCTCGAGGGCCCTGATGAGTGGTGAGGCCACGATGACATCGACGGCGCCGATGCGGGCGGCGGCGTGGAGGGCCTGCAGGCGACCGAGTTCGGTGAGGTCGGGATCGGCCCCGCCCTGCCAGCGGCCGGTGGCGTTCCATTCGGACTGTCCGTGCCGGACCAGGAGCATGTGAGTCACGGCGGTGACGGTACCGCGCCGCATGCAGCGGTGGCGGCGGGTCGATCAACCCCTAATCTCTGCGGGTGGCCACGCTCCGACTCTTCGCCGCCGCCCGCGAGGCTGCCGGCACCAGCCGCGGGGTCGTCGGTGGGGCCACGGTCGGCGAGGTGCTCGATGCCGCCGTCGACCAGTTCGGCGCCGCCTTCGCCGCCGTGCTGGCGTCGAGTCGGGTCTGGTGCAACGGCGAACCCGCCGAACGTTCCGACCCTGTGGTCGACACCGATGAGGTCGCCGTGCTGCCTCCGGTGTCGGGAGGTGCGGCATGAGCCCCGCCGCCACCCGCCCGAGTCCCGTCCAGCGGTTCGTGCGCATGCCCGAGAGCGGCGGACGTGAGGTCCGCCTCGGCATCGTGTGGTTCGTCGGGTTCATCGCGTGCGCGTTCGTCGGCCCGATCGCCATCGCCGTGCTCATCGGTGGTCTCGGCTCGGTCGCCGCGCTGCAGACCGTGGCGTCCTGGAAGCAGGCCCGGGCCGAGGTCGATCGACAGGTGGCGGCGGTCATCCCGGCCGCCGCAGCCGCTGCCGCGCTCGTCGGGGTCGGCCTCGCCGGATTCGTGCTGCTGTTCGGTGTCGTGGCCGCCGTGGTGATGGCCCTCGCCGCTCCCCGCCGACGGGTCGGGGTCATCGCCCGGGCCGGTGTCACCGTCCGCTGCATGCTGCTGCCCACCATCGCCGCGGTGGCGGTCGTCTCGATGGCCCGCACCTCGATGGGCGGTCTGCTCGTGCTGCTGGTGCTGGTGAGCGCCTTCGAGGCGGGTAACCATCTCATCGGCACCGACGCCGGCTCCATCTTCGAGGGACCGATCGCCGGCATCACCGCCGTGGTGGTGCTCACCTTCACCGAGGCCACGTTCCAGTTCGGCCCGTTCTCCTCGCATTCGGCCTGGATCCTCGGTGGACTGGTGGCCGTCACCGCTCCGCTCGGCGCTCCGCTCGCCGCTGCGATGGTGCCGAGCGCCAGGGATGTCGGCGCCGCCCTCCGTCGTCTCGACGCCTGGCTGGTGGTCGCCCCCGCATGGTGCTGGGTGCTGTGGAACCTGCTCGGACGCACCCACTGACGCGTGAGGATCCGCCGGAAATCGTCGCATCGCCGTAGCGTGGTGGGGTCATGAGATCGCTCGCTGTGCTCTCGTTGCACACCTCCCCCCTCGCCCAGCCCGGCACCGGTGACTCCGGTGGCATGAACGTCTATGTGCGCGAACTCGTCGGCGCGCTCGCACAGGCGGGTGTCCGCACCGAGGTGTTCGTGCGCCGATGGGCCGAGGATCTCCCCGACATCGTCGACGTCGAACCCGGCTTCCGGGTCGTGCACATCGACGCCGGGCCCGTGGATCTCGCCAAGGAGCAGCTCCCCTCCATCGTCGACGAGTTCGCCGATCGTGTCGGTGCGCATCTTCGGCGTCACAACGACACCGATGCCATCCACGCCAACTACTGGCTGTCCGGAGTCGCCGGGCATCGTCTCAAGCACGAACTCTCCCTGCCGCTCGTGTCCACGTTCCACACCCTCGCCCGGGTGAAGGCCGAGACCGGCGACGACGAACCCGATGCCCGCATCGCCGCCGAGACCTCCGTGATCGGCTGCTCCGATGCCATCCTCGCCAACTGCGCCGATGAGGTCACGCAACTCGTCGAGCTCTACGGCGCCGATCCCTCACGGGTGGAGATCGTGCCGCCCGGTGTCGATCACGCATTCTTCTCGCCCGGCAATCGCGCCGGTGCCCGACTCGCGCTCGGTCTGGGCGACCATCCGGTGCTGTTGTTCGCCGGCCGGATCCAACCGCTGAAGGGTCTCACCGTGGCGGTCGCCGCGTTCGCCGAGCTGGCCCTCACCCATCCCGACGCCGTCATGGTCGTGGTCGGCGGTCCCAGCGGACTCGACGGTGAGCAGGAGCTGCGCACGGCCCGTTCGCTCATCGACGCCTGCGGCCTGCAGGACCGGGTGCGGTTCGTGCCGCCGCAGGCCCATCACATGCTCTCCACCTACTACCGGGCCGCCGATGTCTGCGTGGTGCCCAGTCGATCCGAATCCTTCGGGCTGGTGGCACTCGAGGCCGCCGCCTGTGGCACGCCGGTGGTGGCTGCTGCGGTCGGCGGACTCCGCACCCTCGTCGATCACGGTCACACCGGATTCCTCATCGACTCACGGGATCCCGCGCACTTCGCCACCGCCATCGCCGAGCTGCTCGACGACCCGATGCTGGCGGAACGCATGTCGATCACCGCTGCCGCGAAGTCCCGGCATTTCACCTGGTCGACCACGGCTGCCCGACTCCGTCGCATCTACGCTGACCTCACGTCACGGGCACTGGTCTCGTGCAGCTGAACGAGGAGTGTCATGGCTGACGTCGTCGCCGATCCGAAGAGACTCGCCGAACTCGAGCAGATCATCGCCATCTGGCTCGCCGAGCAGCTCCGCGACAATCCGGTGGTCGCGGCCGTCGAGCGCATCGACGAGGACGACATCCGCTGGTTCGTGCGCATCAAGGGTGAGACCAAGGACGTCTACTCGATCTGGTTCACGCTGCGGCAGCGGTCGCTGCACTTCGAGACCTACGTCATGCCCGCCCCCGAGGAGAACCACGCCGCGTTCTACGAGCACCTGCTGCGACGCAATCGCAAGCTCCACGGCATGACCTTCTGCATCGGCAGCGAGGATGCCGTGTTCCTGGCCGGTGCGCTGCCGTTGCACGCCATCGATGAGGGCGAGCTCGATCGCGTGCTCGGCTCGTTCTACGCCTACATCGAGCAGTGCTTCGTGCCGGCGCTGCGCATCGGTTTCGCCTCCCGTTTCGCCTGACCCTGCCGTTCGGCTCTTCCTCGCGTTGGACGTTGGCGGTGCGTCCCCCACTCCCTAGGTTGCCCGGGCCGGGGTGCTCGGCAGCGGTCGGGAACCCATCGGGGAAGTGGGCCCGTCGCTCCGACACCCCGGCTCCCCGATCACTGCGCCCGGTCCGTCCGGGGTTCGCTAGCGTCGCAGCATGATTCGACTCGAGATCGTCGGTGGCGGACGCATGGGTGAGGCACTGCTCGGCGGGCTCCTCGCTGCGGGTTGGGCCGAGCCCGGAGAGCTCGCCGTCGTGGAACGGCTCGCCGAACGACGTGCACAGCTCGCCGAACTCTTCCCCGGTGTCGCGGTGCTGGACGAGCCAGCCCCCGCAGAGGGTGTGGTCATCGCCGTGAAGCCCAACGATGTCGCCGACACCTGTCGCACCCTCGCCGGTTCCGGTGTGGAGCGGGTGCTGTCGATCGCCGCCGGGGTCACCATCGCCGCGCTCACCGAGGCGCTCGGCGAGGGCATCGCAGTGGTGCGCGCCATGCCGAACACCCCGTCGCTGGTCCGCATGGGCGCGTCCGCCATCGCCGCCGGGGCATCGGCGTCATCGGCCGATCTCGACTGGGCCGCCTCGATCCTCGAGGAGGTCGGCATCGTCGTGCGCGTCGAGGAGAGCGATCTCGACATCGTCACCGGGCTGTCCGGTTCGGGTCCGGCCTATGTGTTCCTCATGGTCGAGAACCTCATCCTCGCCGGGGTGGCCGGTGGTCTCACCCGCGAGATGGCCGAACTGCTGGCCACCCAGACCCTGCTCGGTGCCGCCACCCTGCTGCACTCCAGCGAGGATGACGCCGCTGCGCTCCGTGAGGCCGTCACCTCTCCCGGTGGCACCACCGCCGCCGGGCTCCGGGTGCTCGGTGAGGCCGGCATGCCCGCCGCCATCGTCGACGCCGTCCTCGCCGCCGCCGAACGTTCCCGCGAGCTCGGCAGGTCCTGAGCCTCCCCCGCACCGGTAGCCTTCGGACCTCATGGCTCTGCGTTACGACACCATCACGTTCCTGTCCGACTACGGGCTCACCGACGGCTTCGTCGGGGTGGTGCATTCGGTCATCCGGTCCATCGCCCCCGAGGTCGGGGTCATCGACCTCTCACACGGCATCGAGCCCTACGACGTGCGGGCCGGCGGTCTCACGCTCGCCCGCAGCGCCCCCTACCTGTGCCCCGGGGTGGTGCTGGCCGTCGTCGACCCCGCCGTCGGCACCTCCCGACGTCCCATCGCCGTCGAGATCGGTGATGGTGCGGCGGTGCTCGTCGGTCCGGACAACGGTCTGCTCGCACCGGTGGTGGGTCTGTACGGCGGTGCCTCCCGTGCCGTCGAGATCACCAACGAGCTCTATCGCACCCCGGCGGAGGCCACCACCTTCGACGGGCGCGACATCTTCGCCCCGGCCGCCGCCCATCTGTGCATGGGTGTCGAGCTCACCGATCTCGGGCCGCTCATCGATCCGGTCACGCTGTTCCCGGCCATGGTGCCGCTCCCCCGTGAGGAGGAGGGGCGAGTCCACGGTGAGGTGCTGTGGGTGGATCGCTACGGCAACGCACAGCTCAACATCGATGAGGACGACCTCGCCGGGTTCGAGGATCGTGTGCGGCTCGTGTTCGACAGCACCTCCCGCTCGGCCCGGATCGTGCGGGCGTTCGCCGCGGTGGAACCCGGTGAGGTCGGACTCATCGTCGACTCCTACGGCCTCTTCGCCGTCGTGCTGGATCGTGCCTCGGCCGCCGCCGAGTTCGATCTTCGGGCCGGCAGCGCCGTCACCATCGAGGCGCTCGACGAGCAGCGTCAGCCCGGCATCGTCACGCCCGTGTCCATCAGCCCCCGCCCCGTCTGAACCACCGGAGTCCCCATGCGTCCAGGAACCGTCCTCTCGATCGGTGTGCTGCTGCTCGTCATCCTCGGCGCCGCCGTGATGCAGTTGTTCGTGCTGGCCAAGTAGCTCCAACTCCTGAACGACCCAGCTCCCGATCGACCCGGGGCCCGATCGACCCGGGGCCCCGGCGACCTCGGTTCCGCCTCAGGCGGCCCGCTCGGCGGTGTCGGCATGCCAGGGTGCGGGCTCGGGCAGTGATCGCAGTGTGCGGCGATCATCGGTGTTGGTCAGCAGGAACCCGGCGAAGATCACGGCGATGCCCGCCACGAGCGACAGCGCGAAGCCGTTCATCTCGTCGACGACGGAGTTGAGCACCCCGCCCGCGCTCAGGATGAGCGTGCCGGCGGCGATGAGGAGGTTGGCCAGCGCCAGACGTCCCGGTGTGAGCTCGGAGGGGCTGGCCCCGGCAGCTCCCGAGCGACGCAGCCGCAGGAGACGCCAGGCGCTCCACAGCGCACCGCCGATGATCACCAGTGCCGCCACGCCGGAACCCACGGCGGCGGCGATCCGCGGGCCCGGTCCGAAGATCTCCCGACCCTGGGGGAGCACGTCGGGGTCGATGCTGCCGAGCAGCGGGGCCGAGATGAGGAGCCCGGCGCAGAAGGCGCCCAGCAGCGAGATGATCGCCTTCCACCGGCGTCCGTGGACCGGCCCGGCCAGCAGTTCGATGGTGCCGAGCGCGAGGAACGGCACGTTCAGGATGGCCCCGAACAGGTAGAAGGACTTGAAGGACCATTCCCCCCATCCGATGGCGGCGCCGACCCACAGTGAGGCCGAACCGGCGGCGAACATCGCCAGCGAGATGGTCCAGGCCGCCTCATGGCGACGGTGCCCGGAGAGCCACCGTTCGAAGGTCGACAGGGCGAAGGCCAGCGACAGCAATGTGGCGGCGGCGGCCAGCGCGGCGTGCAGGGACATGGCGGCAGCGTAGGGCTGCATCGTGGGGACGGGCATCTCGCTCGCGACATTGTGAAAACGAGAACATGCCCGATAGCGTCCCGGCAGTGGATCGCCCCCGCCGTCGCATTCCTGAGGCCACTGTGGCCCGACTGCCGGTGTATCTGCGCACCCTGCTGGACCTGCAGGCCGAGCGCATCAGCAACATCTCCTCGGAGCGTCTGGCCGAACTGGCCGGGGTCAACGCCGCCAAGGTCCGCAAGGACCTCTCATTCCTCGGTTCCTACGGCACCCGCGGTGTCGGCTACGACGTCGAGTACCTGCTGTTCCAGATGAGCCGTGAGCTCGGGCTCACCAAGGACTGGCCGGTGGTGATCGTGGGCATCGGCAACCTCGGTGCTGCGCTCTCGAACTACGGGGGGTTCGGCGATCGTGGCTATCCGGTGGCGGCGCTGGTCGATGCCGATCCCTCGAAGGTGGGTCGTGTCATCAGTGGTCACACCGTGCGTCATCTCGATGACCTCCCGGACCTCGTGGCCGAGCTCGGGGTGGCCATCGGCGTGATCGCCACGCCGGCCGACACCGCGCAGGAGGTGGCCGACAGGTTGATCGCCGCCGGGGTCACCAGCATCCTCAACTTCGCCCCGGCGGTGGTGTCGGTGCCGCCCGAGGCATCGCTGCGCAAGGTCGATCTCTCGCTCGAACTGCAGATCCTGAGCTTCTACCGCCAGCGCGAGACCGCCGGGGAGGGGATCGAGGGTCTCGACGCCCTCGAACCGCCGGAGATCCCCCGGGTCGTCGCCGCACCGGCCCCGGGGAGCGCGCCCGGAACCACCCCTGGAGATGCCCCCGGCACCACCCCCGGAACCGTCGCCGGGTCGGTCCCCGCATGAGGTCATCGCACCCGATCCCGATGCCCATGGTCGAAGGTCACAGCCGATTCTCAGGTGAACGGTGGCTGAACTGGCAGGATGGCGTGGTTTCGGGGAAGCTTGGCAACGTGTGCGAGTCGCCCCTCGCCGGATCGAAGGAGACCACCCAGACGTGTCGGTAGTCGTTCTCGGGTTGAACCACAGAACAGTGCCCCTGTCGCTGCTCGAGCGCGTCACCATCGACGACGCCCGTCTCCCGAAGGCCCTGCACGATGTGATCTCGCATGAGCATGTGAGCGAGGCGGTCGTCCTCTCCACCTGCAACCGCACCGAGGTCTATGTGGTGGCCGAGAAGTTCCACCCGGCCTACGCCGATCTCCGTTCCTTCTTCGCCGATCTGGCCTTCGCCCCGCCCGAGGAGATCGCCGATCACCTCTACGTGCACGACGGCGCCGAGGCCATCGAGCATCTGTTCCGGGTGGCCTCCGGTGTCGATTCCGCCGTCGTCGGTGAGGCCGAGATCCTCGGACAGGTCCGCCATGCGTGGGAGCAGGCCCAGGCCGAATCGGCCACCGGTTCGCAGATCAACCTGCTGTTCCGTCATGCCCTCGAGGTCGGCAAGCGCGTGCGCACCGACACCGAGATCGGTCGGCACATCGCGTCGGTCTCCACCGCAGCGGTGGCCATGGCCGCCCAGGAACTCGGCGAGCTCGAGGGACGCAGCATCCTGGTCATGGGTGCCGGCGAGATGGGCGAGGGCATGGTCCGCGCCCTCGCCACCAATGGCGTCACCGACATCCGCATCGCCAACCGCACGTTCGACAACGCCGCCGAGGTGGCCGAGCGACTCGGCGGCCGGGCCGTGCGTCTCGCCGACCTCGACGCCTCGCTCACCGAGGTCGATCTCCTCATGACCGGCACCGGCGCCCAGTCGATGATCCTCGAACATGCCGACCTCGCCCGGGTCATGGCCGCCCGCGACGGTCGTCCGATCCTCGTCGTCGATGTCGCCGTGCCCCGCGATGTCGATCCCGCCGCCGCCGAGCTCCCCGGGGTCACCCTGCTCGACATGGACGATCTCCGCCGCTTCGCCGAGGCCGGTCTGGCCGAGCGTCGTCGTGAGGTCGCCTCCGTGCACGCCATCATCGACGAGGAGGTCGAGCGGTTCAGTGCAGTGAGCACCGCCCGCGAGGTCGCCCCGCTGGTGTCGGCCCTGCATGCCCACGGCGAGGCCGTCCGGTCGGCCGAACTCGATCGTCTCCGCGCCCGGCTCGGCGATCTCGATGCCCGTCAGATCGAGGCTGTCGAGGCGCTCACCAAGGGCATCGTGGCCAAGCTGCTGCATGAGCCCACCATCGCCCTGAAGGACGCCGCCGGCACGCCCAAGGGCGAGCGTCTGGCCGACGCCCTCCGCGATCTCTTCGAGCTGTAGTCCGGCCCCATGACAACCGGTCCGCTGCATCTCCGCGCCGCCACCCGTGCGAGCGCGCTGGCCCAGTGGCAGACCGACGCCGTGGCCGAGGCGCTCATCGAGGTGGCCGCCCGTGCGGGTGTGGCTCTCACGGTCGAGAAGGTGCTCGTCGAGACCACCGCTGATCAGCGCCTCGACATCCCGATCCATGCCATGGGTGGCAAGGGGGTGTTCGTCAAGGAGGTGCAGGCTGCCGTTCTCGACGGTCGCGCCGATCTCGCCGTGCATTCCGGCAAGGACATGCCGGCCATCACGCCCGACGGGCTCGTCATCGCGGCGGTGCCGATGCGGGCCGATGCCCGCGACCTCCTCATCGGCTCCACCCTCGACGAGCTGCCCTCCGGCGCCGTGGTGGCCACCGGGTCCATCCGTCGGCGGGCGCAGCTGGCCCATGCCCGCCCCGATCTCTCCTTCGCCGATCTGCGCGGCAACATCGCCACCCGGCTCGCCAAGTCAGTGGACTTCGATGCCATCGTCATGGCGGCCGCCGCCGTCGATCGGCTCGACATCGATCTCTCCGATCGGGCCATCGAACTGCTCGACCCCGCCGTCATGCTCCCGCAGGTGGCGCAGGGCGCCATGGCCGTGGAATGCCGCAGTGATGCTCCCGGGCTCGTCGAACTGCTGTCGCTCATCGAACATCCGGCCTCGCGCATCGCCGTGGACGCCGAGCGTTCGTTCCTCGCCGAACTCGGTGGCGACTGCGACCTCCCCGCCGGTGCGTACGCCACGCTGCACGGCAACATCCTCGAGATCGAGGCCATGCTCGCCGCCGAAGATGGCACCACCGTGCTGCGGGAACGACGCCGTGTACCGGCCCATGATGG
>CANFHM010000004.1 GCA_947446975.1 Microthrixaceae bacterium | reverse complement strand
GGTGCGATCGATCTGCTGATGCATCACGGCAGCGAGGAGCAGAAGGAGCGCTATCTCAAGCGCATGGTCACCGGTGAATGGACCGGAACGATGAACCTCACCGAGCCGCAGGCCGGGTCCGATGTCGGTGCGGTGCGCACCAGGGCGGTTCCCGCCGCCGACGGCACGTGGCGCATCAGCGGCACCAAGATCTACATCTCCTTCGGTGAGCACGACATGGTGGACAACATCGTGCATCTGGTGCTGGCCCGCACCCCCGACGCCCCCGCCGGCACCAAGGGCATCTCGTGCTTCATCGTACCCAAGTTCCTCGTCAACGACGATGGTTCGCTCGGCGAGCGCAACGATGTCACCTGCGTGTCCATCGAGCACAAGATGGGCATCAAGGCCAGCCCCACCTGCGTGATGAGCTACGGCGAGAACGACGGCGCCATCGGCTATCTCATCGGTGAGGAGAACCAGGGCATGCGGTACATGTTCACGATGATGAACAACGCCCGCCTGTCGGTGGGTCTCGAGGGTCTTGCCCTCGCCGAGCGTGCCTTCCAGGACGCCCTCCAGTACGCCCAGGAGCGCCGCCAGGGTCGTGCCCCGGGTGCCACCGGCTCCGAGATGTCGCTCATCATCGACCTCCCCGATGTCCGACGCATGCTGCTCACGATGAAGTCGCTCATCGATGCGCTGCGGGCCACGGTGTATGTCAACGCACAGGCCCTCGACCTCGCCAACCATCATCCCGATCCCGAGGTGCGTCAGCGCTACCAGGATCTCGTCGAGCTGCTCATCCCCATCTCGAAGGGGTTCGGCACCGACATGGGCATCGAGGTCACCTCGCTGGCCATCCAGATCTATGGCGGCATGGGCTACATCGAGGAGAGCGGTGTGCCCCAGCATTTCCGTGACGCCCGGATCACCTCGATCTACGAGGGCACCAACGGCATCCAGGCCATGGATCTCGTGGGGCGCAAGCTCCCCATGCGCGGTGGCGCCATCGTCGGCTCGTTCATGGCCGACATCGCCGCGCTCGATGCGCCGCTGGCCGCGGCCGGTGAGCAGTTCGATGTCATCCGCACCGAACTGGCCTCGGCGCACGCCACGGTCTCCGACACCATCGCGTGGCTCACCGAGCACGGCATCGCCGATGTCCGCAACGCCCTGGCCGGAGCCACACCCTTCCTGCGCATGTTCGGTCTGCTCACCGGTGGTCGCTATCTCGCCGAGGCGGCACTGGCGGCCCGCGCCGATCTCGATGCCGGGATCGGCGACCCCGAGTACCTGCAGGCCCGGATCACCATCGCCCGCTTCTATGCCGCCAATCTGCTGTCCGGCGTCGCCGGTCTTGCTCCGGCGGTCACCGCCGGGTTCGAGGACCTCTACGCCATCAGCGCCGATTCCCTGGCCGGGTGATGCTCGGCTCCATCCCCAGTCCGGGCTCGAGCACGCTCGGGCCGTTCCACATGTACGGATTGATGATCGCCCTCGGTGTCGTGGCCGCCGTGGAACTCGGCCGTGTCCGATGGAGGGCTCGCGGGGGCAACCCGGACGACCTCTACAACATCGCCATGTGGGCGGTCCCGGCCGGGCTGATCGGTGCCCGTCTCTACCATGTGCTCACCGACTGGCGTTCCTATGAGGGTCGTTGGCTCGATGCGTTCAAGATCTGGCAGGGCGGCCTCGGCATCCCCGGCGGCATGGCCCTCGGCATCGCGGTGGGGGTGTGGGCGGCTCGTCGTCGTGGTGCCCGGCTGCCCTCGATCCTCGACGCCGTGGTGCCGGCGCTGCCGCTGGCCCAGGCCATCGGGCGGCTCGGCAACTGGTGGAACCAGGAGCTGTTCGGTCGGCCCACCAGCCTGCCGTGGGGGGTCCGCATCGATGCCGTGCATCGCCCGTTGGAGTACATCGGTGCCAGCACCTTCCATCCGACCTTCCTCTACGAGATGCTCTGGAACCTGGCGCTGTGCGGTGCGCTCATCGCCATCGATCGTCGTCGGGTGCTGCGGCCCGGCAACATCCTGCCGCTCTACGTGCTCGGCTACTTCCTCGGCCGACTCTGGATCGAATCGCTCCGGGTCGACACGGCGAGCATCATCGCCGGCCTGCGCGTGAACATCTGGTTGTCGATCCTCGGGATCGGTGGTTCACTTCTCACCTTCGCCATCCGCGGTCTGCGGCGTCGGCCCGGAGATTCCGACGAGCCCTACGTCGACGGACATCACGGTTCCCCATCGCCCGCCGACATATCCGAACACCCCGAACCCGACCAGGAGTCGAACCATGAGTCTCTTTGATGCCTCCATCGCCAACCTCGACGGCACCGCCGCTGATCTCCACGCGTTCGACGATCGGGCGGTGCTCATCGTGAACGTGGCGTCCAAGTGCGGTCTCACCCCGCAGTACGAGGGGCTCGAGCGTCTGCAGCAGCGCTACGCCGATCGCGGCTTCACCGTGCTCGGGGTGCCCTGCAACCAGTTCATGGGTCAGGAGCCGGGCACGCCCGAGGAGATCGCCACGTTCTGCTCGAGCACCTATGGCGTCACGTTCCCGCTCACCGAGAAGATCGATGTCAACGGCGACGACCGCCACGCGCTCTACGCCGAGCTCACCGGCGTCGCCGACGCCGCCGGCGACTCGGGCGACATCCAGTGGAACTTCGAGAAGTTCCTCGTCGCCCCGGGTGGTGCGATCGTGGGTCGTTTCCGTCCCACCGTCGACCCCGAGGCCGATGAACTGGTCGCCGCCATCGAGGCCGTTCTTCCGGCCTGAGCGCCGCGAACGCCCTGCTGGGGGTAGGGTTGCGCAACACAGGCGGCGTCTGAGGGGCGTCGCACCACCGGAACCGGGCTCGATCGTCGATCGTCACCGGGTTCCCTTCCCCCTGAGGCTCCCCATGACCACATTCGCCGATCTCGGCGTATCCGCAGATCTCGTCGCAGCCCTCGAGGCCCGCGGCATCGCCAGTCCGTTCCCCGTGCAGGAACTCACCATCCCCGATGCGCTCGCCGGCCGCGATGTCTGTGGCAAGGCCAAGACAGGCTCGGGCAAGACCCTCGCCTTCGGCCTGCCCGTGCTCGAGACCGTGGCTCCGGCCACGCCGCGCCGCCCCCGGGCGCTCATCCTCGTGCCCACCCGCGAGCTCGCCACGCAGGTGCGCGATGAACTCGAGCCGCTCGCCACGGCACGATCTGTCACCGTCAGCGCCATCTACGGCGGCGCCCGGATGGAGACCCAGATCGCCGAACTGGACAAGGGTGTCGAGATCGTCGTGGCCACGCCGGGTCGCATGATCGACATGATCGATCGCAAGGAGATCTCCCTCGAGGACATCACCCAGGTGGTGCTCGACGAGGCGGATCGCATGGCCGATATGGGGTTCCTCCCGCAGGTCGAATGGATCCTTCGGCATATCCCCGGCTCTCATCAGACCCTGCTGTTCTCAGCCACCCTCGATGGTGTCGTCGACACGCTCATCAAGCGGTACCAGACCGATCCGGTCATGCATGAGGTCGTGTCCGAGCAGGTCACCGTCGAGCAGATGACCCATCGGTTCCTCGCTGTGCACGACATGGACAAGATCCGCGTCGCTGCGAAGATCGCCGCCGGGGCGAATCGGACCATCGTGTTCGTGCGCACCAAGCGGGCCGCCGATCGGGTGGCCAGCGACCTGCGTCGTGAGGGTGTCGAGGCCGCGTCCATCCACGGCGATCTCCGTCAGAGCCAGCGCGAGAAGGCGCTCGCGGATTTCTCCGAGGGTCGCCTCGCCGTGCTGGTGGCCACTGATGTCGCAGCCCGCGGCATCCATGTCGACGATGTCAACGTGGTCATCCATTACGACCCGCCCGAGGATCACAAGGCGTATCTGCACCGTTCCGGACGCACGGCCCGTGCTGGCGAGTCCGGTGTGGTGGTGACGCTCGTGCTGTGGAATGAGGAGCTCGAGGTCAAGCGCCTGCTCAAGCGTCTGAAGCTGGATCAGCCGATCGTCGAGGTGTTCTCGAACAACCCGAACCTGGCTGATCTCGCCGCGTGGGACCCGAAGGCCGACTCCATCTCGGCCTGACCGGGAACTCCGGCGTCAGAAGGTGAGCTGCGTGGTGGGCACGAGGCGGCTGTCGGCCAGCGCTGCGGTGCGGTCACCCATGATCGCGAGGTACTCCGGGCTGGTGGTCATGTCGATGAACGCCGCACGGTTCGGGTACATGACGAGCACGATGTCGTCCCACTGCTCGTCGACCGGGCCGATCACGGTGGGGCTGGTCGTCCCGAAGTAGACGATGCCGCCGCCCCGACTCGCCACCATCGGCAGCACGGCGGCGCTGTAGTCGTTGTAGGCCTCACGACCGGTGCGTCCACTGCCGTCGCTGGCGACGTCGAGGTAGCGGAGGAGGTTGAGCATCACCACAGGGCCGTCCTCGGTGGAGGAGAGCAGGGTGGTCAGCTGGTCGCGGGTGGGTTCGATCGAGGAGTCAGCCATGGTTCGAGCATAGGTTCTGTCAGGGTCGCTGTCGCTTGTTCCCCGGCTGCGCACCCCGGTGCCCGCTGCGGTGTTTGACCGGAGGAGTCCGGCGCGGGCAGCATGATGGTCCACATCAGGAGTGGCCCGAGGAATCGGGCTCGGCAACCTGGGGCGAACACCCAAGGTGCCAACCCGCCGGTCGGCGGGGATGCGGCCCCCACCCTCGGGTGGTGGCAACCACCAGTTCGAGGAGCACGATGACCAAGCCCACCAGTCGGGCGCCGCTGAGCGCCGACCTGCTGCTCGCCACCGGCGCGTGGCGCGTGGGCGACCCCGTGGGCGACCGTCGCTTCGTCGATGTGTCCCCCGGTCGACCGTTCTCGCTCGAGGGCGGGGGAGTGCTGCGCGGCGTCTCGGTGGCCTATGAGACCTGGGGCACCCTCTCTCCGGATGCCTCCAACGCCGTGCTCATCTGCCATGCCCTCACCGGCGACAGTCACGCGGCCGGCGATCCGGTCGGACGATCCGTCGAGGGCTGGTGGTACCGCCTCATCGGGCCGGGCCGGGCCGTGGACACCGATGAGCTCTTCGTCGTGTGCGTCAACGTGCTCGGCGGATGTCAGGGATCCACCGGACCGTCCTCGATCGATCCCGCCACCGGTCGTCCCTACGGGGCGTCCTTCCCCACCATCACCATCCGCGACATCGTGCGCACCCAGGAGGCCGTCGCCGATGCACTCGGCATCGAACGATGGTTGGCGGTCATCGGTGGATCGATGGGTGGGATGCAGGCGCTGGAATGGGCGGTGATGTATCCCGATCGGGTCGGTGGGCTCGTCGCGATCGCCACCACCGCCGCCGCCAGCGCCCAGCAGATCGCCTACTCGAGCGTGCAGCGCAGTGCGATCGTGCTCGACCCGAACTGGAACGGTGGCGACTACTACGACGCCGCGCCCGGCCAGGGACCGCATCAGGGTCTCGCCGTGGCCCGGGAGATGGCGCACATCACCTATCGCACCGAGCCCGAGTTCGCCGAACGCTTCGATCGCAAGGAGTACGACTCCCTCGACGCCGGCTTCAGCGCGTGGCAGCGGTTCCAGGTCGAGTCCTATCTCGACCGGCAGGGCGAGAAGCTCGTGCGGCGCTTCGACGCCAACTCCTATCTGACGATCGCCCGGGCCATGGATCTCCACGACATCGGCCGCGGTCGGGCCGGGGTGGAGCGGGCGCTGGCCCGGATCACCGCTCCCGTGCTGACCATGGCGATCGACTCCGATGCGCTCTACCCGCCGTATCAGCAGGAGCAGATCCGCGACCTCATCGCCGCCAACGGCGGCACCGTGACCCACGGCGTCATCCACTGCGTCGAGGGTCACGACGGATTCCTCACCTGCGCCGATCAGGTCGGCGCAGCCGTCGCACCCTTCCTCGCCGGACTGCGCACCCATCACCGAACGGAACGACCATGACCGCCGACGACCTCCATCCCGAGACCCGCGCCATCCGTGCCGGTCGCGCCGACAACGACACGGCACTCGCCCCGATCCTGTGGGCGACCACCACGTTCGTGACCCCCACGGTCGAGGAGGGGCGGCGCATGGCCACCGGCGTCGGTTCGGCCCGTTTCTACAGTCGCTATGGGAATCCGACGGTCAACGGGTTCGAGGATGCGATCGCCCAGCTCGAGGGGGCCGAGACCGCTCGCGCCTTCGCCTCGGGCATGGGTGCGATCAGTGCGGTGATCCTCGGGCTCTGTTCCAAGGGCGACCACATCGTCGCCCAGCGCCAGCTGTACGCCGGGACCCAGCTGCTGCTGCAGACGGCCTGTCCGCGCTTCGGGATCGATGTCACCTTCGTGGACGGCACCGAACCCGGCGCCTTCGCCGCAGCAGTCATCCCCGGTCGCACCACGCTGGTCTTCGCCGAGACCCCGGCCAATCCGCGTCTCGATCTTGTCGATCTCGACGAACTCGGTGCCATCGCCGGCCCGATGACCGTGGTGGACTCCACCTTCGCCACACCGTTGGTGCAGCGACCGCTCGACCATGGTGTCGACCTCGTCGTCCATTCGGCCACCAAAGCCATCGCCGGACACAACGACGCCACCCTCGGCGTGGTGGCCGGCTCGGCCGAACTGGTGAACTGGCTCTATTCGTTCGCCGTGCTGCAGGGGGCCAACGCCTCACCCTTCGATGCCATGAACGGCACCCGCGGGCTGCGCACGCTCGGGGTGCGGCTCGAGCGGCAGAGCGCGAACGCCGGCCAACTGGCGCATGCGCTCGAGGCTCATCAGTTCGTCGAGGAGGTGCGCTGGCCGGGTCTCGAATCCCATCCGCAGTTCGCCCTCGCCCAGCGACAGATGGCGCTGCCGGGAGGATTGCTCACCTTCGATCTCGCCGGTGGCCTCGAAGCGGGTCGGGTCTTCGTGGAATCGCTCGAGATCGCCCAACTGGCCACCTCGCTGGGTGGACCGGAGACCCTCGTGACCCATCCGGCGTCGACCACCCATGTGAACCTCACCGCCGAGGAGCTCGAGGCCAACGGGATCCGCCCGGGCACCGTGCGGGTCTCGGTCGGTCTGGAACATGCCGGTGATCTGCTCGTGGACTTCGCCCGGGCGCTCGATCGGGTCGCCGCCGCATCGTGATCCCGATCTGCTCCTGACCACGTCACACCCATGACCATCGGAGTCTGAGATGCCCGAGATGCTGGAGGTCGAGATCTACCGGCGGGCGGCGGCCACGGCCGTGGGTCGGCGCATCGTGGCGGTCCACGCCCCCGACCCCTGGTATCTCAAGGGTGGGATCGACGCCGACATCGTGACGGCGGCGCTGACCGGGCAGCAGATCCTCGCCGATCGTCGCATCGGGAAGCTCCTGCTGCTCGACACCAGTGGTCCCACGCTGGGGCTCCGGTTCGGCATGACCGGCGTGCTCGATGTCGACGGACAGCGCTCCATCGATGCGCTCGAGTACTCGACGCATCGCCGCGATCCGCAGTGGGAACGGTTCATCCTGCATCTCGACGATGGGGGAGCGCTTCGCATGCGCGATCCGCGTCGGCTGGGAGGGGTGGAGCTCGACCCCGATGTCTCGATGCTCGGTCCTGACGCCGCGGTCGTGACACTCGCCGAACTCGTCGCGATCCTCGCCGACAGTTCGGCGCCGCTGAAGGCGAGGCTCATGGACCAGGGTCGGCTCGCCGGTCTCGGGAACCTCCTCGCCGATGAGGTGCTGTGGCGATCGGGATTCGATCCGGGACGCGCGGCCCGGTCGCTCACACCGGATGACGTGTCGCACCTGCATCGGGTCATGCGCCGGACGCTTCGTCAGCTGGATCGTCGGGGTGGTTCCCATCTCGGTGATCTCCAGCAGCAGCGCAGTCGCACTGGATGTTGTCCGATCGACGGCGCCGCCCTGCTGCGGCGCACCATCGGCGGTCGGACCACCTACTCGTGTCCCCAGCATCAGCGATGAACGACTCGCAGTCGGGTCCCGCTCGCTGAGGATCCCACTATGGTTCCGGTCGTGCCGGACAGTGCTCGAACTCGAATCGATCAGTTCGCGGGATCCTCCGACATGGTCCGCCCGAGTGCGATCCGATCCATGCTGGCGATGCTGATGCTCCTGGTCGCGGTGCTGGGAGCTCTCGTCGGTGGTGCGGTCGCCGGCGCCGAGGAGCCGACCACCACCACTGCGGCTCCCGCCACCACGACCACCGCCGCTCCCACGACGACCGAATCCACCACCACGACCTCCGCAGCGCCGACCACCTCGGAATCCACGACCACCACGGCCCAGACGCAGCAGGGAGGCCGGCAGGCGCCGGCGTCATCCACCATTGCGCCGAGCAGTACGACCTCATCGTCGAAGCCCCCGGTGTCCTCGACGACCTCCACGACTGCGGCCCGCAGCGGCGTGATCCTCCCCGGATCCTCCGGCTCGAAGTCGGGCGGACTCTCGACGGGTGTGAAGGTCCTCATGGTCATCATCGGCCTGATCGCGGTGGCTGCGGGATTCATCACGTTGAGCGTCATCTACTGGCGACACACCCGCCCGACGCCCGGGGGCGCGCCCGACCCCGCCGCCGCCGATCTAGCCTCGGACCATGGCTGACGCTCTCGATCTCGATGCAATGCTCCAGCGGTTCCGTGATCGCGCGCAGGCGGTGAAGAACCGTCCGCTCCCGCCGGTCGCCGGTGAGGAACGGGCCCGCTTCATCGAGCAGGCGCAGTTCGACTTCCAGGACTTCGCCATCATCGGCGACGCCGAGGCCTCGCTCGTCGACGGGGTGCTGACCCTCACCATCGATCTGCGACCTCCGTCCGCCTGAGCTCCGGCGCCCCGCTTTTTGTCCGAGCGCTCGCGCTTGCTATGGTGACGACTCCTGCGGACGTGGCTCAGCTGGTAGAGCATCACCTTGCCAAGGTGAGGGTCGCGAGTTCGAATCTCGTCGTCCGCTCCATAGGAAAGACCCCCGGCGAAACCTGGGGGTCTTTTCGCGCAGGAAGAGATTCGGGAGGAGGAGCGCAGCGACGACGGTTCTCGTCGTCCGCTCCATAGGAAAGACCCCCGGCGAAACCTGGGGGTCTTTTCGCGTCTCAGCAGCAGGTGTCGGGGGCGGCGTCGACCCGCCGTCCGAACGTGACCGGCTCGGCGGCGACCGGTGCACAGCACATGGCGTCGGCATCCCCACCATCGCCCATGGAGTCCGCGTCGGCGGTCTTGACGTACCACTCCCAGCGGACACCGTCGGGGGCGACGACCCAGGTCTCGACCTTCTCGGCGTAGCAGCAGATGGTGTCGTCGATCCCGGTGGTGGTCAGGCCACCGGCGCTGAGTCGCGCCTCGGCGGCCTCGACCTCGGAGGCATCGTCGGTCTCGACCCCGAGATGGTTGATGGTGCCGCCCTCGGGACCCTCGAAGAGCACGAGCTTGAGTGGCGGCTCGGCGATCGAGAAGTTGGCGTACCCGGGCTTCCTCTTGGCCGGCTCGGTGGAGAACAGCTTCGAGTAGAACTCGACCGCCGCATCGAGGTCGGACACGTTCATGGCGAGTTGGATCCGTGACATGGGGACTCCTTGGGTCAGATGTCGAGGGTATCGGGCAGCAGTTCGGCCAGCAGCCCGCGGATGCGGTGTTCGATCTCGTCCCGGATGGGCCGCACGGCCTCGACGCCCTGACCCGCCGGATCGTCGAGTTTCCAGTCCTCGTACCGCTTGCCGGGGTAGAAGGGGCAGGCGTCGCCGCAGCCCATCGTGATCACGACATCGGAGGCCTCGACGGCGGCATCGGAGAGTCGCTTGGGGGTGGCACCGGCGGCCCGAAGGTCGATGCCGACCTCGTTCATGGCCTCCACGACTGCCGGGTTGATGTCCTCGGCAGGGGCGGAGCCGGCCGATCGCACGACGACCCTGTCGCCGCCGAGATGGGCGAGGAACGCCGCTGCCATCTGCGAGCGTCCGGCGTTGTGCACGCACACGAACAGCACTTCGGGTCGGTGGTCGGTGGTTGCGGTCATGGGTGGGTCTCCTGATGGGCGATGGGGTGGAGGAGTCGGACCAGGCCGAAGGCGACGACCATGCCGATCAGCTGCATGAGGATGAACATCGGGGCCGAGGACGGTGCGATGCCGGCGAAGGTGTCCGACAGGGTCCGGGCGATCGTGACCGCCGGGTTGGCGAAGCTGGTCGAGGAGGTGAACCAGTAGGCACCGGCGATCCAGGCCGCCACGGCGAAGGGCACCACCGCAGCACGCCCGGTGCGGACACAGCCCTGGATCACCAGCAGCAGCGTGACGGTGGCGACCACCTCGGAGATCCACAGCGCGGGTGAGGATCGGACATGGGTCGAGATGTTCACCACGGGCAGGTCGAACATCAGGTTGGCCAGCATGGCGCCGAGGCAGCCCCCGATGACCTGTGCGATCACGTACAGCCCTGCGTCACGGCTGGAGATCGATCCGAGCAGTCGGTCGAGCAGTGTGACGACCGGGTTGAAGTGAGCGCCCGACACTGCACCGAACACGAGGATGAGACCGACCAGCGCACCGGCGGTGGCGATCGAGTTCTCGAGGAGCTGGAGGCCCACGTCCGTCGAGAGTCGTTGGGCCATGATCCCCGAGCCGATCACCGCCACGATCAGCAGTCCGGTGCCGAGCCCCTCGGCGACGAGCCGTCGGACCAGGTCGAGCTGCAGCGTGCCGGTTCCGGTCTCGACCTCGAGGGAGAGTTCCTCGGCATCGGGCGGTTCGGGATGGTTCATCGGTGGGCCTCCATGGGCGGAACGGTGGATCGCAGGAGTCGGATCCGATCCGAGAGTTCGGCGATGACGGATTCGAATGCCGCGCTGGACCCCTCGGCGACCGGATCGGGGATGGACCAGTGCAGCCAGGTGGGACCGGGCTCGAGCTCCTCGTGGGCGCGGTCGCACACCGTGATGACGAGCTCGGGCTGCGTCTCGATCGAGGACAGCAGGCGCGGCGTGGCGTCGGTGAGATCGAGCCCGGCGCGTGCCGCAGCGAGCACGGCCCCCTCATGCACGGCGTCGGCGGGATGCGTGCCCGCAGACGCACATGCACCGCCGGTGATCGAGCGCCAGAGGGCCTCGGCCAGCTGCGACCGGGCGCTGTTGGCGGTGCAGACGAACAGTGGGGTGCCCGGAGTGGGGCCAGCCGTGGGGACCAGCGCGTCGAGGGCGTCGTGCCGCAGATGCACATAGCGGCGGCGTCCGTCGCCGCTGGAGCGGGACCGTTCGATGAGCCCGACCCCCTCGAGGACGTCGAGATGATGGGCCAGCAGGTTGGAGCCGAGTCCGAGCCGCTGGCGCAGTTCGAGCGGAGATCGATCACAGCAGCCGAGGGCGTCGATGATGTGCAGTCGCACCGGATCACCCAGCGCCGCATGACGAGCGGCCCGCAGTTCGATGGTGGGGGTGGCGGGCACGGCGAGAGGCTTCCACAGCCGGCGGAGTTGTGTCAATCATCATTGAGTCATCGGCGTCAGGACGCGTGTCCCTAGACGGCGTCCACCCGCCTTTGACGGTTTCCGTTAGTGTTCTTACATGCAGGAGTTCCAAGCGGCGTTCGACGCCTTCAGAGTGGACCATTCGCCTCAGGGTCGGGTGCTGCGCGCAGCGCTCGGTCTGGTCGAGACCATGGGTCTGGACAAGGTCACCGTCGCCGCCATCCTCGCCGAGGCGAAGGTCGCCCGCGGCACGGTCTACGCCCACTTCGGCGATGTGTTCGGCGTGCTGGCCACCGCCTGGTCGCGCCTCGGTCCGTCCTGGCTCCGTCTCCTGCTGACCGCGCCGGACGACAGTGAGGTGCCCACCGCCTATCGGTCGGCACTGGTCCAGATCCTGTGCGCCGCCCGCCGGGCCCCCGTGCTCGACGAGGTCGTCGCTCCGGATGTCGCCGCGGCGTGGGAGGCACTCGATCGCTCGACGCCGCTCGCCGAGACCCGGGCGCTCTGGAGCCTGTTGCTGCGTCTGTCGATCGAACTGAGTCGCACGATCCTGCCCGAGGGAGACACGCTCACACCGCTCGTCGGGTTCGTCGCCGCGCTGCCCGCCGATTCCCTCGATCGCTTCGGTCCCGTGCACTCGGAACCTCGGGAGTCGCAGCTCCCGCCGGTGCTGTCGCCCTTCGATGTCGAGACCGACGATGTCACCCGGCGCCTCATGGTCGCTGCGGTCGACGTCGTGGCATCCTCCGGTCTGGATGCCGCCTCGATGCTGCGGGTGTGTCGCACCGCCAGATTGACCCCGGGCGCAGCCGCCCCCCGTTTCGCTGATCTCCGGTCGCTCCATGAGTACGCGTTCTCGAAGTCGCTCGCCGATGTGGTTCGCCAGAACGCCGGTGTGGTCTCGGCCACGCTCGAGGGTCTCTCGATCCCCGAACAGAGTGCCGCGATCACGGCGTCCTCGTTGCAGCCGACGCGTCGCAAGTGGCGCCTCTATCGGCAGGAGTTCCAGATCGCGGCGATGACCGATCCCGAGCTCGCGGCAACGCTGCGAGAGGCGTTCGTCGCAACCGACGAGGCCGGACTCGAGGCACTGCTGTCCACCGGGGCCGACGAGGGCCTGGCCCGGGCCATGCTGCTGTTCACCCATGTGGCTGCTGCAGGAGTGGGGGCCGTCGATTCACTCGGCCTCCCCCTCGCCGAGGTGGATTCACGTCCGGTGTTCCACTGGCTGTTCGAGTGCTTCACGGGTGCGCCCGCCGATCGCTCAGGTCGGTAAGACTGCCCCGGTGGCGATCACGCAGGAGCCGGGCATCGACGAGCAGTCCGAGCGGGTCGGTCGGATCCTGCGGGTGCTGCGCCCGATCGTGCTCGGCATCGCAGTGCTCCTGTCTGTCGTGCTCGCCGTCCGGGTTCTGCGCTGGGACTGGCTGGCGGTCGGCGATTTCGGCACCCTCCGCCTGCGCACCCTCGATGTCGGCACCTCGCACACGCCCCTCGTCGGCATCTATTCGCGCTGGGGCTGGAACCATCCCGGTCCCATGCTCTTCGTGCTCATGGCGCCGGCGCTGCGACTCACGGGTGGCGCCGGGCACGGTCTGCTCCTCGGCGCCCTGCTGATCAACATCGCCGCCATCGCGGCGGTGCTGGTGGTGGCCCGTCGTGCCGGGACCGACGTGCTGGCACTGGTGGCGTTGGGCACGCTCCTGCTGTGCCGTTCTCTCGGCACGGGTGAACTGCTCGATCCCTGGAACCCCTACGTGCTGATCGTGGCGCTGTTCACCGCCTGCATGGCGGCATGGCGGGCTGTGCTCGGTGATCGCGTGGCCGCAGTGGTGTTCGTGGTGGCGGCGAGCTTCGCGCTGCAGAGCCATGTCGAGGTGGCCCTCACCGTGGTGGCGCTCGTCGGCGTGGTGGTCACGGCCATGGTGGTCCGTGCCCTTCGCGGACCCTCGCAGCATCATGATCGTCGAACCCTCCTGCTCGCAGTCGTGGTGGGGTTCGTGTGCTGGGTGGCCCCGATCATCGAACAGTTCTCCGCGGCCGATGGCGGCAACCTCCGCGCCATCGCCTCGTTCGCGATCCATGGTGGGGGAGCTGTCAACGGCTGGCACGACGGCGCCCGGATCGTGTGCTGGTTCCTGGCCTCGCCCACCAACTGGCTGGGAGGTGAACTCCTCGTGCCGAAGGGCGGGATCCCGATCCCCTTCGCGCTCATCGCACTGCTCGCTGCGACCGCGTGGGCGGTGCATCGCCGCCACCGGTCCGAGGTGGTTCTGTGCGCCACGGCGCTGCTCGCTGTGGGCACGGCGTTCATCGCCTGCTCACGGATCTCTGGCGTGGCCTACCCGTACCTCTATCGCTGGGTCCTCGCGGTGGCCGTGGTGGTCTGGATCGCCATCGGTGCGGTCGGGCTGCGTGAACTGCGCGCCCGGTCGAAGCAGGTGGCGTGGAGCGAAGTGGTGCTCTGGTCGATCACGGCCGTGCTGCTCGCGGTCACGCTCGTGCAGGGTCCCGACGTCTCGGCGTTGCAGGGAAGTGACAGGGCGCTGCGGAAGTTCGACAGCCTCGTCGGACCCACGCTCGATGCCCTGCATCAGCTCCCGCCCCCGACCCTCATCAGCGTCACGGCCAGCGGCGTGGATGGCTCCTTCGCCATCGACATGCTGCAGCGGGCACCCGCGGCAGGACTCGACCTCAGGTTCGATGCCGCACGGGCGTTCATCTTCGGATCACAGCGCACCATCGACCCGGCGGCGGCCAACAGCGAACTCGTGCTCGCCGAAGGAGCCTCGCGCCAGACCTACATCGATGATCCCCGCTACCGACTGGTCGCCGAGTTCGACCCGCTCACGCCGGATGAACGAGCGGAGTACGAACGTCTCGACGCCATCGACTGGAACAGTCGGGCCGATGGGCCCCGTTCGCCCGGACCCGAGTACCGCCGCTATCGCGAGCTCGCCGAGGACTTCGAGTATCTCGCCGTGTTCGTCAGCGATCAGCCGCCGGTGCCGGCCGCCGGCTGAAACATCGCCGCCACCTCGGTCTTGACGACCTTGCCCATCGCGTTGCGGGGCAACCCGTCGACGACGAGCACGAGGCTGGGGACCTTCGGGGCCGACAGGAGACGCCGACCCCAGCTCCTGACGTGCTCCAGCGTGAACTCGTCGGCGTCGGAGTCCGGCGTCGGGATGATGGCGATCGCCACCCGCTGACCCCACTCCGCATCCGCCACCCCGACCACTGCGCAGTCGGCGACCGCTGGGTGGGTGCGGAACACCTCCTCGATCTCCAGCGCCGACACCTTCTCACCACCGGTCTTGAGGATGTCGACCGATGCCCGCCCGAGCAGGCGATACCCCTGCTCGTCGAACTCGGCGATGTCGCCGGTGCAGAACCAGCCGTCGATGAACGATGCGGCAGTCTCGGCAGGCCGGTTCCAGTAGCGGTCGAACACCTGCGGCCCCCGGATCCGCAACTGGCTCTCTTCGTCGAGCATCGCCTCGACACCCGGGAACGGCCACCCGACATGGCCCGGGACGCGTCGTTCGAGCGTGTTGCCGAGCGCCATCCCGAGCTCGGTCATCCCGTAGCGCTCGAGCAGCACATGGCCGGTGAGCTCCTGCCATCGATCCAGCACCGACACCGGGAGCGCCGCCGAACCCGACACCATGAGACGCAGACGCCGGGCGCCCTCGGACCAGCGGGCACGTGTGCTGGCATCGGCCGACTCCCAGGCGCTGATGAGGCGGGCGTAGACGGTGGGGACGGCCATGAACAGCGTGAGGTCCCCCGAGGCCATCCGGTTCCAGACATGCCCGGCATCGAACCCGCCGGGGGATTCGCACAGCGCCCCGACCCACAGCGGGGTGAGGGTCACGTTCACCAGTCCATGCACGTGATGCAGCGGCAGCACGCAGATGATGCGATCGTCGGCGGTCCAGTCCCAGGCCTCGACCATGCCCGACATCTGGGCGGCGAGTGATGCATGCGTGTGCACCACGCCCTTGGGTCGGCCAGTGGTGCCCGAGGTGTAGACGATCAGCGCGTCGTCCTCGGCTGCCGGCGAGGGGCGGGAGGTGGTGGAGCGTCGACGGCCATCGCATTCGACCGCACGGAGATCGTGGGTCGCTGCCAGCCCGGCCGCCGACTGCGCGTACTGCGGGGAGCAGATGATCGTCGAGCACCGGGAGTCGGCCACCACATGGTCGAGTTCGGGACCGGGATGCTCGGGATGCAGCGGCACGGCGATGGCACCGGCCCACCACACGGCGAGGATGGCGATGGTGAACTCCCGGCCGGGACGGCACAGGATCGCCACCCGTTCACCGCGTCGATCGAGGTTCGGTGCGCACAGCTCCTCGCAGAGTCCCTGCGAGCGCTCGATCAGCGACAGATAGCTGAGCGATCCTTCGGGATCGAGCAGCGCGATGCGGTCGATGGAGGAACGGAGACGATCGAGCAGCACGCTGCGACGTTACCGGTGGTGCTGGAGTGGCACGATTGGGGAGCCACGGAACGCCCCTGGCCATGTCCTTTCCGAAGGTGAGTCCCCGTGCTCGAGATCTCCGACGTCGACCGCATCCGCACCATCACCCTGAACCGGCCGGAGGCGCTCAACTCCTTCAACGAGGCGCTCTACGACGCCGCCTCCGACGCTCTGATCGACGCCGCCACCGACCGTTCCGTCGCCGTGGTGGTCATCACCGGCACCGGCCGTGCCTTCTCCGCCGGTCAGGACGTCGTCGAGATGGCCCAGCGCAACACCGGTGGGATCGCCAACGGGGTGCACGGCTTCCCCGGGTTCGTGGATCAGCTGGTCGAGTTCCCCAAGCCGCTCATCTGTGCCGTCAACGGACTCGCCCTCGGCATCGGCGCCACGATGCTGGCGCTGTCGGATCTCGTGTTCATGTCCACCGAGGCACGGGTCCGCTGCCCGTTCACCGATCTGGCCGTGGCCCCCGAGGCCGCCAGCAGCTACACGTTCCCGATGCTGCTCGGTCGCCACAACGCCACCTGGGCGCTCATGAGTTCGGAATGGCTCTCCGCCGAGGACTGTCTGCAGATGGGTCTGGCCTGGCGCGTCACCACACCCGAGGAGCTGCTCACTGAGACCATGCGTCATGCCCGGGTACTGGCCGGGAAGTCCATCTCCTCGCTGATGGAGAGCAAGCGCACGATCATCGAATCCATCCGCGGTCCGATCGCCGCCGCCCGCGAACGGGAGAACGCAGCGTTCGCCAAGCTCATGGGCACCCCCGCCAACATCGAGGCGCTCACCGCCCTCGCCGAGCGCCGCACCCCGGATTTCGCCGCGATCGACCTGCTCGAGGACTGAGATCTGAGGATCCGGGGATTCTTCCCCGATTCTCACCTTCGTCCTGTTCACTCCTTACACACGACGACGATTCTGTGGATGTCCCCAACCGGACGAACACCCCCCACCGAAGTCCCTCACCGAAGTTCCTCACCCAAGGAGAACCCCATGAACAAGAAGCTCACAGCGATCGGAGTCACCGCAGGCCTCGCCGCCGGTGGCCTCGGCGGCCTCATCCTGGCCGTGCCGGCCATCTCCGGCGCCCAGACCTCCACCACCCAGTCGGCCGACGCCTCAGCGCTCTCGGCCCCTGCGGGCGCCCCGGCTGACCGTCCTGATCCGGCCACCCACATCGCCGATGTGCTCAAGCCGCTCGTCGACGACGGCACCATCACCCAGGCCCAGGCCGATGCGGTCACCGCTGCGCTCGCCGCCGACCATCAGGCCCATGAGGGCGATCACGGGCAGCGCGGCCCCGGCGGTCCCGGTGGATCCCAGGTCCTCGCCCAGGCGCTCGGCATGAGCGATGCCGATCTCCACACGGCGCTCGAGTCCGGCAAGACCATCGCCCAGGTGGCATCCGACCAGGGCGTGGATGTGCAGGTCGTGATCGACGCCCTCACCGCCGAGATGAAGAACCACATCGCCGATGAGGTCAGCAGCGGTGAGATCACCCAGACCGAGGCCGACGCCAAGCTCGCCGACCTCACCACCCACATCACCGACATGGTGAACAACCCCCGTCCCGCCGAGGGCCCCGGTGGTCATGGTGGTCCCGGTGGTGATCATGGTCCCGGTGGCGATCACGGTCCCCGTGGTCCCCGTGGCGGCTCCTCGGGCGGGAACTGATCCACCTCGCTCTGCCTGCTGCAGGCAGCCCATCATGACGAAGGGCCCCGACCGATCGGTCGGGGCCCTTCTCGTTCACCGCTGACGGGTCAGTGGATCAGTCGTTGCGTCGCCGGGTGGCGACCATGCCGGTGGCGCCCACGAGGATGAGACCGCCGAGGGCGAGCCCGCCGGCGACCAGCGCCAGCATCGTGGAGTTCGAACCGGTGTAGGGAAGTGCACCATCGGCGACCTCGAGATCGGACACCACCGTCGACGTGGCGACGAGATGCTCGGCATCGATGGCGCTGGTGTCGGCCAGCGGTGTGGCGCTCGAGAGGGTGGCGGTGACCTGGTGATCCCCGGCCTCATCGGGAAGCCCGGCCACGAACCCGAAGGAGAGTTCCTGATCGGGGTCGAGCGACTCGCCGAGCGTGCAGGTGAGCGTGGAGCCGCTCTGGGTGCAGTTGTCGGGGAGGCTGACGATGGTCATGCCGGTCGGCAGGGTGACGGTGACCACCGGGCTGAGCATCGTGCTCGGGCCGGCGTTGACCACGGTCACGTCGTAGCTGACCTCCTCGCCGGGAGCGGCGTGGGTCACCGAGGTGATGGAGATGATGCCCTCGGCGAGCGCCGAGATCGTCGTCGAGCCGGTGTCACTCGCCGGGTCATAACCCGTGGCCGAGACGGTGACCGAACTGGTGAACTCGGTGCCGTCGGCGATGGTGGGAGCGAGATCGCCGACGATGACGATCCGTGCCCTGAGGCCGTCACCGAGCTGGCTGAAGGTGCAGGTCAGCGTGGCGAGGTCGCAGCTGGGCGCCGGCGTGGAGCTGTCCTCGGAGGTGGCGGTGATGCTGGTGGGGGTGAATCCCGGCATCGGATCGATCACGACGCTGATCGGGCCGGTGATCGTCGCATCGCCGGCGTTGAACACGTCCACACTGGAGGTCATGGAACGACCTGCGGTGGGATTGGTGGTGATGCCGGGCTTGTCGATGGACGCCGGAAGGTTGCGGACCACGGCGAGGCGGCCGACCGGTGAGGGCGGAACGGTGAGGATGGCGGAGTCGGAGTTGTTCTCATCGTTGGAGTCCTCGCTCCCGGAGACACCCGAGGTCGAGCAACCGAGACCGGTCTCGGCCTCGTAGGTCTCCGTGGCGACATCGGCCGCGATCGGTGCATCGGGGATCGTGACGGTGAAGCTCCAGGACGCCACGATACCGACGTCGGCGCCGCCCGCAGGGACCTCCTGGGTGCAGTCGATGTTGCGCATTCCCCGCCAGTTGACGCCATAGTCGCGGCATCCGTCGGGCACATCTGAGACGAGGGTGAGAGCGCCGTCGAAGTAGATCTCAGCCTCCACCTGGCCGCCGCGACCGGGACCGTCGTTGTACACCTTGGAGGTGAGGGTGGAGGTGCCGCTGTAGTCGGAGCTGTCGGGTGTGAACCGCGTCTCGGTGCGGTAGTCGAAGTCGACCGCCTTCTCCTGGACGTCGACGTAGAGGCCGTTGCGGTTGGAGCTCGGTATGCCATTGGGCGAGACGTAGGAGGCGACGTTCAGGATGTTCACCCGGGTGCCGACCAGACTCTCGTCGAACGTGACCTCGAACCACTCCGAGTTCTCCGCCCACGGATGGATCGTGTCGGAGCTGACACCGTCGTTGTAGAAGCTCGGCGTTCCGGTGAGGGTGCGCGTGGCCGGGTCGTAGCTCTGATCCGTCCAGTTCGACCATTCGAGTTCGACACCCTCGGGGAAGATCACGGACATCCGGGCATTCGTCCAGGTGCGATCGGAGTCGTTCGTCCAGTCGAAATTCATCCAGATGCCTCTGCCCGGGTAGGCGTCGCCATCGATGCTGACGTTGGTCTTGATGCAGTTGCAGGACCAGGCCTGGGCCTGGGCAGCGACTGGGGTGGCGGCGACCGCTCCCACCACGCTGGTGGCCATGAGGGCGACCACCACCATGAGGGATCGGATCCGTGAGGTGAATCCTGTTCTTTTCATGACGAAAGTAAAGCACATCGTTCATTGGGGGTCGGGTGCTCGGCGCCCGGAACGAGAGGAGCCCCGACCCAGTGGGTCGGGGCCCTTCTGTCGTGGAGGCGTCGGTGGGAATCGAACCCACGTGGGGGGCTTTGCAGGCCCCTGCCTCAGCCACTCGGCCACGACGCCACGAACGGCAGACACTAGTGCTCAGATCTGGGTCGTCTCCACAGTGGAGTCGGTGCCGAGTCCTGCGGCGGCGCCCGCCCCGATGACCGCCGCCGCCGCAGCGCTCACCACGGTTGGGATCGATCGCAGCATCCCGACACTCGATGCCCCGGCCAGACCGGCGACGGCGTCGCAGGCGTCGCCGAACGCCGCCATCTGCACCCACCCGGTGAGGGGTTCGTCGCGCCGCAGAGCACGCAGCGTGCCGAGACCGAGCGCGAGATCCCGTGCGCCGAACCCGCGGATGACCAGCGCCGCCCGACGGTCCCCGGCCACCGATCCGACCCAGGTGCGGCCCATCCGATGCGGAGACACGAGCAGTGCAGTCCCCACTCCGACGCGGGCGATGGACAGCAGGGCGATGACTCGGCGGTTCTCCATGCGGAGGTTCTATCGTCGGATCGGCGGAATGGGGCGGGATTCACCACCCTGCTATGGTCTCGGTTCGTCCGATGGCCCGCCATCGATCAACACGGACCTGTAGCTCAGTTGGCTAGAGCACTTCCTCGACACGGAAGGGGTCGCTGGTTCGAGTCCAGTCAGGTCCACCATCGCATTCCCTGCCGCTACTGTCGTCTGATGCACGAGCAGGAGCAGGAACCCTCGGCGGAGGGCGGTCCATGGTGGCGCGAGGCGGTCTTCTACCAGCTCTACCCCCGCTCGTTCGCCGACGCGAACGGCGATGGCGTGGGCGATCTCGATGGCATCCTGGCCCGGCTCGAGCACCTGGTGTGGCTCGGGGTTGATGCGCTGTGGCTCTCGCCGTTCTATCGATCACCGATGGCGGACTTCGGCTACGACGTCAGCGACCACTGTGATGTCGACCCGATCTTCGGCGATCTGGCGGCCTTCGATGCTTTGCTCACGGAGGCCCATGCGCTCGGGCTGCGCGTCATCATCGACTGGGTCCCGAACCACACCTCGGATCAGCACCCGTGGTTCCTGGACGCTGCGTCATCCCGCGATTCCGAGCATCGCGACTGGTACGTGTGGCGCGATCCGGTGGAGGACGGCTCGCCCCCGAACAACTGGGTGGCGGCCTTCGATCTCACCGCGCCGGCCTGGACCTTCCACGAACCGACCGGCCAGTGGTATCTGCATCTGTTCGATCCAGCGCAGCCCGATCTCGACTGGGATCAGCCTGCGGTGGTCCGGGCCATGCATGAGGTGCTGCAGTTCTGGCTGGATCGCGGAGTCGACGGATTCCGCGCCGATGTGCTCCACACCATCGGGAAGTTCCCCGACCTTCCCGATGATCCGCCGCCGGTGGCGGGCATCCCGCACTGCGCGCTCAACGATGTGCCGGTCACCCATGAGCGGATCCGGGCGATCCGATCGCTGATCGACTCCTATCCGGATGATCGGGTGCTCGTCGGCGAGATCTACCTGATGACCACCGACGCGATCGCTTCCTACTACGGGGACGGTGATGAGGTGCACCTCGCGTTCAACTTCCCGGCGCTGTATGCGCCATGGGACGCCGATCGATGGCGGGCGGCGATCGAGGAGACCGAGGCCACGCTGGGATCTCGTGGAGCCTGGCCCACCTGGGTGCTGTCGAACCATGACAACCCCCGTCATCGGACCCGCTACGACCGGGCAGCGATCCATCGCGGCGAGGATGCGGCCACCACCGCACGACGCTCGGAGGCACGCGCCCGGGCTGCTGCGGTGCTGCTGCTCACGTTGCGGGGCACCCCGTTCCTGTACCAGGGGGAGGAGCTCGGCCTGCTCGACGCCGACATCCGCCCGGAGCAGGCGCTGGATCCGGGCAGTCGCGACGGATGCCGTGCACCGCTGCCATGGGACGGCTCGGCGGGGCACGGCTGGTCGACCGGTCCGGGGGCGGGGATCGATCCCTGGCTGCCGTTCCCTCCCGAGGCCGATGTCCGGAACCGGGAGGCGCTGCATACCGATCCGAACTCGATCCTCCATCTGTACCGACGACTCCTCGCCGTGCGCAGGGCCACTCCGGAACTGCGCGCCGGCGAACTCGAACTGCTCGACACACCGCCGGGAGTGCTCGCCCTCCGCCGCAGTCTCGGCGCCGGCGTCTGTCACGTGGTCATCAACACCACCGATGCCGAGGTCGAGCTCTCCGGGGTCCTCGTCCCCGTGGGGTCGACCCTCCTCATCGCATCCGATGACCTCGGGCGCACCGGAGCGGCCCGTGCCACATCCACCGATCGGTTCATGCTCGGAGCGGATCAGGCGATCATCCTCACCGTGTGACGGGCGCTCCCGTCGGCTGGGGCAGACTGTGCGCCTGCACTGTTCGAGGGGGAACCATGCTCACACCGTTCGACGATTTCCCGATCCATCAGACGGGCGATCCGATCGCCCAGACCGTGTCGGCGGATCCCAATCACTACGACCGGTACTTCTTCAACGGCTTCGACCGTGACGGCGCGTTCATGATCGGTGGTGCCATGGGGCACTACCCGAACCGCGGGGTCATCGACGCCGCCTTCAGCTTCGTGATCGACGGGGTGGAGCATTCGGTGTTCGCCTCCGGCCTCATGCCCATCGATCGGGCCACCACCATCGGGCCGATCACCATCGAGGTGGTCGAACCGCTGCGGGCCATCCGACTGGTGATCGCCCCCAACGAGCAGGGCCTCTCCGGCGACCTGCTCTTCCGGGCCCGCACCGCGGCCATCGAGGAACCGAAGCAGACCATCGTGCGCAACAGCGCGAAGATCATGGACTACACCCGCCTCACGCAGTGGGGCACGTGGGAGGGTTCGATCACCGTCGGCGATCGAACTGTCGAGGTCTCGGCGGACACGACCTTCGGGGTGCGCGACCGATCCTGGGGTGTGCGTGGTGTGGGAACACAGGCGCCCACCAACTTCCCGGCCGCCGCCCCCGAGATCTTCTGGCTGTGGGCCCCGCTGCACTTCGACGACATCTGCACCCATCTCGCCCTGTTCGAGCATTGCGACGGCAGTCGGTGGATGGAGAGTGCGCTGGTGGTGCCGGTGCTCGAATCGCCTGAGGCGCCCACCTACGGCGATGTGGTGAAGGCCGAGGAGCTCGCGGGCGTGGCCTATGAGCTGCAGTGGCAGGCCGGCAGGCGGGAGATGGAGTCGGCGGCGATCGAGGTCACCCACGCCGACGGCTCGCTGGATCGCATCGTGTTCGAGCCCTTCTACACGTTCCGGATGCGCGGCATCGGGTACATGCATCCGCACTGGGCCCATGGTTCCATCCACGGTGAGCTCGAGGTGGGCGGCGAGTCCATCGCCCTCGAGGACTTCGCGCCGCTGGACCCCTCCAGCATCCATGTCCAGACCCTCTGCCGGGTCCGGATGGGCGACCGTGTGGGCGTCGGCGTGCTCGAACAGCTGGCGTTCGGTCCGCATGCACCCACCGGCCTCACCGGCATCCTCGACGGCTACCAGCCATCATGAGTGCCGCCCATCGGATCGTCGCTGCGACGATCACCCGCTGAGCAGCGCCACAGCCCCCGATGTGGTCACTGCTGCGGTCCAACGGCGCGTTCCGACGTCTCTTCATCGCCCAGCTCATCAGCTACGCCGGTGACTGGTTCGCCACCGTCGCCGCACTCGGTCTGCTGATCGACGCCACCGGGTCGGACCTGCTCGCGTCGGTGTTCTGGGTGGCGCAGACCCTCCCCACCTTCATCATGGGCCCCATCGCCGGACCCATGGCCGACCGTTTCGACCGGCGCCGCATCATGATCATCGTGTCGTTCCTGCAGGCGCTGGTCGCACTGACCTTCCTGCTGGCCGGGCGCGGGATGCCGTGGTTCGTGTTCATCGCCCAGGGCGGAGTCACCGCGCTGGGAGCGTTCT
This sequence comes from Microthrixaceae bacterium, assembly GCA_947446975.1. Classification (GTDB taxonomy): domain Bacteria; phylum Actinomycetota; class Acidimicrobiia; order Acidimicrobiales; family Acidimicrobilacustridaceae; genus Acidimicrobilacustris. The sequence continues at coordinate 56,038 of CANFHM010000004.1, read as the reverse complement.
TCGGTCCGGCGGCACAGGCCGGGGTGGCCAATCTCGTCACCGAGGAGGAACTCCCCACCGCAGCGGCACTCATGGGCGCCACCTGGGGAGCCATGCTCGCCGTGGGTGCGGCGCTGGGAGCGGCGTTCACCGTGGCCTTCGGACGCGACGCCGCCTTCCTCGCCGATGCGGCGAGCTTCGTGCTCGCCGGTCTGCTCATCATCAGCATCCGTCAGTCGCTGCAGGCCGAGCGAGCCACAGATGCGGCGACACCCCGGATGCGACCGATCCACGATTCCGTCGAGGCACTCCGCCATGCCCGTCGGCATCCGACGATCCTGGCCCTGCTCGGTTCCCATGTCGGATTCGGGTTCGGCGCCGGTGTGGTCGGCCTGCTGGCCGTGCTGGCCACATCCAAGTTCCATGGCACCGATGCCGCCACGGGCCTGTTGCTGGCCGGGCGAGGCATCGGCGTGCTCATCGGACCGCTGCTGGTGCGCCGTCTCGCCCGGCGGGGCATCCACGGGGTGCTGCTGGCCTGTGGGTTCGCGGCGGTCTGGTACGGCACGATGTACCTGTTCGTGTCGGTCGTGCCGTGGCTGCTGGTGGCGTTCGTGTGCGTGGCGCTCGCCCATTTCGGTGGTGGGGCCCAGTGGTCACTCACCACCTATGGCCTCAACCTCACGACCCCCGACGAACTGCGGGGCCGCATCTTCGCCGCCGATGCGGCGTTCGTGACCCTCGCCATGAGCATCTCCCTCGTGTTCGCCGGCACGGTGAGCGGGTTCATCGGTCCGTCGGCCACCATCGCGATCATCGCGGTCACGAGCCTCACCTGGGGACTCGTGTTCCTCATCCTCACGCGCACCATCCGGGCTGATGCCGAGGCCGAGGTGAACGCCAACCAGCCTGCTCCGATCATCGAGGAACTCGAGGTTCGTCCCGGTCCCGATGCCGGCTCGTGAGGAGCGACGCATGGAACGGTTGGTGCTGACCCACGATTTCGGGTTCTTCTCGAACTGCTCGGTCCTGCTGGAGGAGATCCAGCGGATGGACGAGCCCTTCGTCATCGACACCACTGCGTCGTTCTCCCTGTACAGATCTGCGTCGACGACTGATGTCCACGAGAAGTGCTTCGAGCCGGTCGCCGGCATGCCGATCAGGAAGGTCCACTTCGATCGTTGGATGTGCGCCTTCGACTACCCGAGTCTTCCGCTCGCCGCATTCTCACCATCGGTGACGAGATGGTTCACCTTCAGGGGGTTCATCAAGGAGCGCTCCATCGCTCTTGAGGAGAGGTATGGGATCGATCCCGAGCGAACGCTCGCAGTCTTCTGCAGGGGCACGGACAAGAGCACGGAGACCGCGCTCGCCGACCCGGCGGAGATCGCCCGACTCGTGAACCGATTCGGCGCCGACCACGACTCGATCATCGTGCAGACCGATGACGAGACGATCCTCGAACGGCTGACGGAGGAGATCGCCTTCGAGGTCGTCACATTCACCGAGCTTCCCAGGTATTCGGCGGATGCGGATCCTCATCTGGCCTCGCAGTTCCACGATGCAGAACTGCTCGACGATTTCCTGAGCGCTGTTCTTCTCCTCTCACGCTGCCGGACGGTCATCGTCACCACATCGAATGTGTCGTTGTGGATCGCGCTCCTCCGCGGGAACTCGGACGGTCTCATCCACGTGTCGGATCACGGCGCTCTCCGGAAGCGGCTCATGTTCCTGGAGGCGAGGAGCAGATCGTTCCACCGGCTCGGGAAGAGGGCACGACGCTCCTCGCGCCGATTCCGGGGATCGATCAGGCGGGGGCGACGGTGACCGGGATGCCATTCAGCACGGCGTTGCCCGACAGCGGATCGAGCTGCTCGGGGTCGGTCAGCACGTTGGTGTTGACCCCGGGTCGACCGGTGGCCACACCGGCACGGACCCCCGGCAGGGAATGGCCCCAGCCGTGGGGGATGCTCACGACACCGGGGAGGATGTCGGTCGTGACCTCGACGGGGATGGTGAGGGACCCCACCCGGGAGGCCACGACGGCCTCGCCGCCGTCGGAGAGTCCGAAGCGCGCTGCATCATCGGGGTGCACGTTGAGGGTGCAGCGCTCCCGACCCTTCACGAGCACATTGACGTTGTGCATCCACGAGTTGTTGGACCGGAGGTCGCGTCGGCCCACCAGCACGAGGGTGCTCGCATCGGCGAGCGGTCCGGCGAAGGAGGCCTCCAGCCGGTCGAAGTCGGCCACGATGGCCGGATTGGCCAGTTCGATGGTGCCCGACTCCGTGCGCAGATGACCCGGGAGGCGGGGCCGGAGATCGCCGAGGTCGACGCCATGGGGCGACGCAGCCAGCACATCGAGCGAGAGTCCGTCGGGCACGGCGCCGAACCAGTCGCCATAGGCGCCGGTGCGGATCATGATGTCGATGATGTGGTCGACGGCCATGCGGTCGGGATCAGCGGTGACGATCGCCTTCAGTTCCTCGACGGTGCGATCGGCGATGGGGGAGTCCGGCAGGGCGATGGCCCCCTGCAGGGCGCCGTCGATCATCAGGTCGTAGAGGGTCTGCGGATCGGAACCAGCTTCGGCGCCGGTGACGATGAGCGCGAGGCGGGCGAGGATGTCGCTCTCCTGCAGCGAGTCGGTCGGGAACAACGGGCCGGACCATTCGGCGAAGTTGTGCACCGCCATGGCGAGGAACGCCATGTGGTAGTCGCTGCGTTCGAGTGCGCTCGGTGGCGGCAGGATGACATTCGCATGGCGGGTGGTCTCGTTGAGCCAGGGATCCACGCACACCATGAACTCGAGTTCGGTGAGCGCGGCGTCGAGGCGATCGGCGCTCGGGGTGCTGAGAGCGGGGTTCCCGGCCACGGTGATCAGTGCTCGCACCTGCCCCTCGCCCGGGGTGGTGATCTCCTCGGCGAGCGTGGCCACGGGGAACTCGCTGCGGATCTCGGGGTAGTCGCGGACCCGGCTCCTGCGTCTGCCGGTGGTGAACCCCCGGCCCCGACCCCTGCCCCGGCCCGACTCATGGGCGGCGAGCGGGAACATCATGCCGCCGGGCGAGTCGAGGTTGCCGGTGACGATGTTGAGCGCCTCGGCGGCCCATGAGGCGAGGGTGCCGAACTCGACGGTGTGGGTGCCGATGCGGCCGTACACCGCGGCGGTGGGGGCTGCGGCGAGCTCACGGGCCAGTCGCACGATGGTGTCGGCCGGGATGCCGGTGATGGCCGCGGCCCGTTCCGGGGTGAATGGAGCCACCGCTGCGGCGATCTCCTCGACGCCGGAGGTAAACCCGGCGACGGAGCCGAGATCGACGAGTTCCTCGGCGAACAGCACCTGCAGCATGGCGACGAGCAGATGGGCATCGGTGCCGGGGCGGATGGGGATCCATTCGTCGGAGTTCTGGGCCGTCCTGGTGTTGCGGGGATCGACGGTGACGATGCGACCACCTCGGGCGCGGATCGCCTCCATGCGACCGGGGAAGTCAGGAGCCGTGCACAGCGAGCCGTTGGACTCGTACGGATTGGCGCCGAGCATGAACAGGAAGTCGGTGCGATCGAGATCGGGCACGGGGATGGAGATCGGATTGCCGAACAGGTAGCCGCTCGACACGTGCTTGGGCATCTGATCGACGGTTGAGGCGGAGTAGATGTTCTTCGAGCCCATGGCCCGGATGAGCGGTGCGTTGAAGATCACGGCACCCAGCGAATGGACACCCGGGTTGCCGAAGTAGGCGGCCACGGCGTCACGACCGTGACGCTCCTGCACACCGCGCAGACCCTCCTCGACGATGGCGAACGCCTCGTCCCAGGAGACCTCCTCCCAGGTGGCGGTGGCGGGATCGGCGCCGCGGCGCACGATGGGGGCCCGCAGACGATCGGGGTCCTCATGCAGCTTCTGCAGGGCGGAGCCCTTCGGACAGATGAACCCCCGCGACAGCACGTTCTCGCGATCGCCCCGGATCCGCAGCACGGCGCCGTCGCGGATGGTGAGTTCCAGTCCGCAGGAGGCCTCGCACAGCGGGCAGCTGCGATGGTGGATTGTGTCAGTAGCCATGCCAGATCCTATGTCCGTCATCGGAACCTCCGCGTGCGCGCCTCTGCTCGGTCGGATGCGATCGTAGGCTCAGGATCCGATCGCATCCGGGTGGGTGCATGAACAGGAGCGACGATGCGCGCAGTGGTCCTCGGCGAGTACGGCGACACCGACGTGCTGCGAGTGGTGGAGGTCGCCGAACCGACCGCCGGTCCGGAGGAGGTCGTGGTCGAGGTGGTGGCCACCGCGCTCAACCGCGCGGATCTGTTGCAACGACGGGGTCTCTACCCGAGCCCGCCCCTGGCGGGGTTCGCCCCACCGGCGCCCGAGATCCCCGGCATGGAGTTCGCCGGCCGGGTGATCGCCATCGGGGAGCGCGTCACCGAACTGCAGGTCGGGGACGAGATCATGGGCATCGTCGGTGGCGGCGCGTACGCCGAGCGCCTTGTCGTCCATGAACGCCAGACCATGCCGATCCCCGCGTCGGTCGGCCTGCGTGATGCCGCGGCCATCCCCGAGGTCTTCATCACCGCCTTCGACGCGCTCGTCGTGCAGGGTGGACTCACTTCGGGACTCGCCGCACTGGTGCATGCCGGTGCGTCCGGAGTGGGGACGGCAGCGATCCAGATCGCCCGCGCCATCGGAGCCCGGGTCATCGTCACCGCGTCGGCGGGCAAGCTCGCTGCGTGCACGGCACTCGGTGCGGATCTCGCCGTCGACTACTCCACCGAGGACTTCGTGGCCTCAGCGCTCGCCTTCACCGACGGTGACGGTGTCGACGTGGTCCTCGACGTCATCGGTGGGGACTACGTGAACCGCAACATCTCGGCCCTGCGCACCGGCGGACGCATCGTGCAGGTGGGAACGATGGGGGGTGGCCGCACCGATGTCAACATCGGCATGCTGCTGCCGAAGCGGGCCACTCTCATCGGCACCGTGCTGCGCTCTCGACCACTCGAGGAGAAGATCGCCATCACCCGTCGGTTCGCCGCCGAGATGCTCCCGCTGTTCGATCAGGGACGCCTCGAACCGGTGATCGACTCACGGTTCGCGCTCGGCGAGATCGCCGAGGCGCATGCAGCGATGGAGCGCAACGCCAACGTGGGGAAGATCCTCATCGACATCACTGCCTGAGACTTCAGCGCCCGAACAGATCGTGGTCGGGCCGGGCTGTCAGCCCTGCTGATGGAGTCGGTCGGTCGGTTCAGCGACCGACCATTGGCACGTAGTCGCGCACCTCGGCACCGGTGTAGAGCTGGCGGGGACGAGCGATGCGCGAATCCTGATCGAGCATCTCGTTCCAGTGCGCCAGCCATCCGGCGACGCGCGGGATGGCGAACAGCACCGTGAACATCTCCATCGGGAAGCCCATGGCCTGGTAGATGAGGCCGGAGTAGAAGTCCACGTTCGGGTAGAGCTTGCGACTGATGAAGTAGTCGTCGCTCAGCGCGGTCTCCTCGAGCTTGAGGGCGATGTCGAGCAGTTGGTTCTTGCCGGTGACCTCGAAGACGTCGTAGGCGACCTTCTTGATGATGCGGGCACGCGGGTCGTAGTTCTTGTAGACCCGATGGCCGAAGCCCTGCAGACGGCCCTTGCCCTCCTTGACCGAGGCGATGAACGGCTCGACGTTGTCGAGGGTCCCGATCTCGGTGAGCATGCGGATCACGGCCTCGTTGGCGCCACCATGGCGGGGACCGTAGAGCGCAGCGGCAGCGGCAGCACTGGCCGAGTAGGCATCGGAGTGCGAGGAACCGACGACACGCATGGCGGTCGTGGAGCAGTTCTGCTCGTGGTCGGCATGGAGGATGAACAGCACGTCGAGTGCATGGGAGAGCACCGGATCGGGCTCGAAGTGCGGCTCGGCGACCTTCCACATCATCGACAGGAAGTTCGAGCAGAAGTCGAGGTTGTTGTCCGGGTAGACGAACGGCATGCCGACGCTGTGACGGTGGGCGCCGGCGGCGATGGTGGGCATCTTCGCGATCAGGCGGATGATCTGCTTGTGCCGGCTCTCGGGATCGAAGATCTCCTTGGCGTCCGGGTAGAAGGTGGACAGCGCGGCGAGCGTGGACACCAGGATCCCCATCGGATGGGCGTCGTGGTGGAAGCCCTCCATGAAGCGCTTGCGCACGTTCTCATGGATGAACGTGTGGTACGTGATGTCGTGCTTCCAGGTCTCGTACTGCTGGGCGTCGGGGAGCTCGCCGTTGATGAGCAGATACGCCACCTCGAGGTAGGTGGAGCTCTCGGCCAGCTGCTCGATCGGGTAGCCGCGGTACCGGAGGATGCCGGCCTCGCCGTCGAGCTCGGTGATCGAGCTGGAGGCGGCAGCTGTGGCGCCGAAGGAGGGGTCGTAGAACCAGATGCCCGGCATGAGCTTCGACCATGAGGTGGCGTCGACGCCACCGTTGGAGATCGGAACCTCGATGGATTCGCCGGTGCGGTTGTCGGTGATTGTCACAGTCTCAGGCACGGGCCGATCCTAGTGGGCGAACAAGGCCTTCGGAACCGTCGGGATCGGCGTTCATCGACAGTTCTCACAACGGTGATCGATGCACAGCCCTCACGTCGTCCACTCATGGTGGGCCGTCGCTGCCTCAGAGGGGTGAGTTGTCGTGACCGCGCGGCACGAGGGTCTCGCGCTTGTCCTCGAGCACTGCGAGCGCCGCAGCGAGTTCGCGGCGTGTGTCGGCGGGATCGATCACCGCATCGATGAATCCGCGGTCGGCGGCGATGTAGGGGTTGAGCAGCCGGGCCTCGTAGGCCGCCTCGAGCTCGAGTCGCTCCTCGACCGTGGCTCGCCGATGCAGGATCTCGACGGCACCCTTCGCCCCCATGACGGCGATCTCCGCCGAGGGCCAGGCGAGCGCGAGGTCGTTGCCCATCTTCTTCGAGTCCATCACGATGTAGGCCCCGCCATAGGACTTCCGGAGCGTGACGTTGACCCGGGGCACCGTTGCGCGGGCGTAGGCGAAGGCCAGCTGGGCACCGTGGCGGATCATGCCGCGCCATTCGAGGTCCTTGCCCGGATAGAACCCCGGCGTGTCCACCAGCGTCACGATCGGGATGTTGAACGCATCGCAGAACGAGACGAACCGGGCGCCCTTCTGCGATGCAGGGATGTCGAGCGTGCCGGCGAGGGCGCAGGGCTGGTTGGCGACGAACCCGACCGGTCGGCCGTCGATGGCTGCGAACCCGGTGACCAGGTTCGGGGCCCATGCGGCCCGCAGCTCGAGCAGTTCGCCATCATCGACCAGCGCACGGATCACCGAGCGCACGTCGTAGCTGCCCGTGGCGGTGGCGGGGATGAGCGCTCCTGCCTCGGGGGTGGGTCGATCGGCGGGATCGTCAGTGGGGATCCGCGGCGGGAGTTCGTCGTTGTGTCCGGGGAGGAGATCGAACAGCGCTTCGACGGCGGCATCGGCAGCGCTGGCATCGGCGACGACGAGCGCGGCCACGCCGGTGACCCGGGCATGCAGCCCGGCACCTCCGAGCTCCACCGCCGTGATCGGCTCACCGGTGAACTGGCGCACCATATGGGGGCCGGTGACGAACGCATACGCGTCGTCGGTCATGATCACGTGGTCGGCGAGTCCGAGCAGCAGAGCCGGCCCGGACACCGCCGGACCGTCGACGGTCATGATGGTGGGGACGATGCCCGAGCAGGCGGTGAGGGCCCGGGCGGCCTGACCCCACCCATGGAGCGCGGCGAGCCCCTCACGGATGTCGGCGCCGGTGGATGCGATGTCGACGACGACCGGGAGTCGTTCCTGCAACGCAGTCCGGGCGGCAGCGGCGATGGTCTCACCATCACGGGGGGTGAGCGCTCCGGCCCGTTCGGTGCTGCCGACCCGCACACGTACGACTGGTCGTTCCCCGTGCACGGTGGTGATGGTCTCGACCCCGGCCCGCACGATGCCCGGGACCGCGGCGCGCAGCGAGACGAGCGTGCGGGAGTCGGGTGTCGGGGTGGCGGAGGAGTCGGTCATCGCAACGATCGTCGGGGGACCCGGAGCGTACCGTCCACCCCCACCGAGGAGATTTCGCATCTTTAGTGCTGAATCACTTGACTCATCGGTAACTTGCAGGCATACTGTCATCACAGAGCTGCAGCACCACGGTGAGTCCCCCCTCTCCAGCTGCGGCAAGAGCCCACATCGGATCCCCCCTCTGATGGAGAAGCTCCTCCAACGCCGGCTCAGAGAGTCGGCTTTGGTGTTTCTGGGGCCAGGACGCGGGCCTGTGTCGCCGGGCATGTTCCCCGGCCCAGCTCCGGAGTGGACACCGGCCGGTGTTCTAGGGTCCGCCGATGGAACGACCACCGGTCATCATCGAGGCGGCGATCAACGGGTTCACCCCCCGCACCGTCAACCCGAACGTGCCGAAGACCGCGGCCGAGATCGCCGCTGATGCGTCGGCCTGCTTCGCCGCCGGGGCGGCGATCGTGCACAATCACGGCGCCGTGTTCGGCGATCCGGAGGCGGTGGCCGCCGAGTACCTCGCCGGATGGGAACCGGTGCTCGCCGGGCGACCCGACGCACTGCTCTACCCGACCGCCAACGTGGTCGACGGTGTGCTCGATGTTCGTCACCTCGCCCTGCTGGCCGACACCGGTGTGCTGCGGGTGAGTCTGTGCGATCCCGGATCGCTCAATCTCGGCGGGGTCGATGCGGACGGGGTGCCCGTGGGCTCGTTCGTGTACACGAACTCCTTCGACGCCATCGGCATCCAGATGGAGCAGGCGTCGCGCGACCGGGTCGGTCCGAGCCTCGCCATCTATGAACCCGGATTCCTCCGGTGCGCGCTCGCATGGTGGCGCGCCGGGCGCCTGCCCCGGGGTTCGATGCTGAAGTTCTACCTGTCGACCGAGCAGGGCTACATGGGTGCACCGTTCGGACTCCCCGCCACACCCGCCGGGCTCGACGCCTACCTCGACCTGCTCGGGGACTGCCCCGTTCCGTGGGCGGTGTCGGTGGTCGGCGGCGATGTCGTGGGCAGCGGACTGGCCCAGCTCGCGATCGAGCGGGGCGGACATGTCCATCTCGGACTCGAGTTCCACGCCGGGGATCGCACCCCGACGAACGCCGAACTGGTCAGCGAGGCGGTGCAGGTGTGCGAGCGGCTCGGCGTGCGGGTCGCCACCCCCGACGAGGCCGCCGAACTGCTCGACCTGCCCCGAAGCTGATCGGGGATCGGGGCGCAGCCGTCACGATCGAGACACCGTCGGCCGACCGACCTCAGGCCACCCGCTTGTCGGAGGGTGCCCCGGGCGCCTTCGAGCGGCAGATGTTGATCGGGTTGTCGGCCCACTGATCGGGCGGCAGCACGTAGAAGGTGCCGTCGGAGCAGGCCAGCTTGTTGTTCTCCTCCTGGAAGGTGCCGCCGGAGAGGTTGTCCCAGCCGGGCACGGTCCAGACGTGGATCATCCACTGGGTCTGCTTCAGCATGAAACCGCCCACCTGGGCGCACTGCTCGTTGGTGGCCTGGAGGTCGGCACCGAACGGTGCGTCGACGCCATCGGGTCCACTCTTCAGGCAGATGTCGGTGTGGCTGTGCCAGACATCATTGGTGCCCACGAACCCAGTGGGTTCCACGGCGCTCACCGAGTAGTACATGAAGCCGACGAGTTCGGAGTCCGGATCGTTCCCGAAGTAGAGCAGCGACAGCGGATGGCGCAGCGCCTCCTCGTCCATGACCCCGCTGGCGTTCAGCTCGGCAGGGGTGCTCTTCGTGTAGTGCGAGCCCAGGCCGGGGGAGTAGGGGCCGGCCTTCTTGTACCCGGCGGCGATCGCCGAGGCCACGGTCGGGTACTGCTCCGCCACCTCGCGGGTGATCGCCAGTTGCTTGTCCAGCGCCGCCTGGGTGACCGGATCGAGCGGGTTGTTCACGATGGCGTGGTGATGGCCGTTGCCCAGCAGCGAGAAACCGTTGTCGTTCTCGGCGACACACGCAGGAGCGGCGTGGTTGTGACCATCAGCGGCGAGCGTGGTGGAGGTGGTGGAACTGGTGGCAGCCGACGAGCCGGCGGCGAGCGTGGGCTTCGGCGTGGGGATCTGCCCCTTCGGACAGCCATGGGAATGGTTGCTGGCGCTCTTCGAGGTCATCGCCGTGGTGGCGAACACCAGTGCCGCCACCGGGATGATCGATGCGAACACCATGGCCTGATGGTTCCAGCGGGCGGTGAGGCGGGGACGGGAGATCGCCAGGGCCGAGACGAGCAGCATGGCTCCCTCGAGCCCGGCGCACGCGATGTCGACGAACCCGTAACTCTCGGCCACACCCTGATGGGGACCGAACGGGGCACCCGAGGTCCGGGTGATCAGATAGGCGGCGATGAAGACCACCGAGGAGATCACCGAGGTGAGCAGCACCCAACGGCGGCAGCGGAACATGACCAGCGCGGCGATGGCGAGCTGCAGCCATCCGGTGAGCACGAAGGCCACGCCCTCCGGCGCCCAGTCGGCCATATGGGTGGGGACCATCGCCAGATGGATCGCGGCGGCACCCACCGCGCATGCGGCGATCGTGGCGCGCAGCAGCGGGGCCGGAGTGGTCTCAGCAGCATCCCCGGCGGTGCTGGTCGATGATCCAGTGCTGGTCGATGATGCGGTCACGTGGAGCCCCCTCTGCGTGATGTCACAGGCAAGATGCTGTGACGGATCGCACAGAGGGTAGTGGTTCCCCGTGGGGCGGGTCAGACGCCCTGACGCTGCCGGATGATGTTGAGCGCACCGCCGGCGCGGAACCAGCCGATCTGCTCGTCGTTCATGGTGTGCAGACCCTCGAAGTCGATGGTCGTGCCGTCGGGCTTGACGATCTGGCAGGCCACCGGGACATCAGGGGCGAGGTCGGCCAGGCCGAGCACGTTGATGCGGTCGTCCTCGCCGATGAGGTCGTAGGTGGCCGGGTCGGCGAACGTGAGGGGCAGCACGCCCTGCTTCTTCAGATTGGTCTCGTGGATGCGGGCGAAGCTGCGGGTGAACACGACCTTGGCGCCACGGAAGCGGGGCTCCATGGCGGCGTGCTCGCGGGACGATCCCTCGCCGTAGTTCTCATCGCCGATGGCCACCCACGGCTGACCGGCCTCGTGGTAGTGCTTGCCGATGTCGGGGAACGAACGGGTGGAGCCGTCGAGCTGGTCCTTGCCCTGGCCGACGGCGTCGTTGAAGGCGTTGACGGCCCCGATGAACATGTTGCCCGAGATGTTCTCGAGGTGACCGCGGTACTTGAGCCACGGGCCGGCCGCCGAGATGTGGTCGGTGGTGCACTTGCCCTTGGCCTTCATGAGGATGGGCAGACCGATGAAGTCCTGACCGTCCCATGCGTCGAAGGGTTCGAGCAGCTGGAGACGATCGGAGGTCGGTGAGACCTTGACCGTGACGTTCGAGGAATCGGCCGGCGGGGCGATGAAGCTGGCCTCGCCGGGGGTGAACCCCTTGCCGGGGAGCTCCATGCCCACCGGGACCGGGATGCTCACCGAGTCGCCGGCGGCGTTGGTGAGGGTGTCGACGGTGGGATCGAAGTCGACGCGACCGGCCAGCGCCATGGCCACGACCGTCTCGGGCGAGGTGACGAACGCCAGGGTGGAGGCGAGCCCGTCGTTGCGCTTCGGGAAGTTGCGGTTGTAGCTGGTGACGATGATGTTGGTGTCGCCCTCGGCGACATCACTTCGAGACCACTGGCCGATGCACGGCCCGCAGGCGTTCGCCAGCACCGTGGCGCCGATGCGCTCGAGGTCGGCGAGGAGGCCATCGCGTTCGATGGTGGCGCGGACCTGCTCGGAGCCGGGGGTGACCAGCAGCGGGGTCTTCGCCACGAGCCCGTTGTCGGCGGCGAAGCGGGCGATGCTGGCGGCGCGGCTGATGTCCTCGTAGGAGGAGTTGGTGCAGGAACCGATGAGGGCCGAGGAGATCTCCATCGGCCAGCCCTCGGCCTGTGCCTCGGCGCCGAGCTCGCTCACCCTGCGGGCGCGATCAGGGGTGTGGGGACCGTTGATGAGGGGCTTGAGCGTCGAGAGATCGATCTCGATGAGCTGATCGAAGTAGGCGGCGGGATCGGCGAGGACCTCGTCGTCGGCCCGGAGATCTGCAGCATGGGTATCGGCGGCGGCGGCGACATCGGCGCGATCGGTGGAGGCGAGGTAGCGACCCATGGCGGCGTCGTACGGGAACAGCGAGGTGGTCGCACCGATCTCGGCCCCCATGTTGCAGATGGTGGCCTTGCCGGTGCACGAGATGGATTCAGCCCCGGGACCGAAGTACTCGACGATGGCGCCGGTGCCGCCCTTCACGGTGAGGATGCGGGCCACCTCGAGGATGATGTCCTTCGGTGCCGACCAGCCGGAGAGCTCGCCGGTGAGCTTCACGCCGATGAGCTTGGGCCAGCGCACGTTGAACGGGTAGCCGGTCATGACGTCGACGGCATCGGCGCCACCGACACCGATGGCGATCATTCCGAGACCACCGGCGTTGGGGGTGTGGCTGTCGGTGCCGATCATCATGCCGCCTGGGAACGCGTACTGCTCGAGCACGACCTGATGGATGATGCCCGAACCCGGCTTCCAGAACCCGATGCCGTACTTGGCCGACACCGATTCGAGGAAGTCGTAGACCTCGGCGTTGACATCGTTGGCCACGGCGAGATCGATCCGGCCCTCGCTCTTGGCCTGGATGAGGTGGTCGCAGTGCACGGTGGAGGGCACGGCGGCCTCGGGGAGACCGGCGGTCATGAACTGCAGCAGCGCCATCTGGGCGGTGGCGTCCTGCATGGCGACGCGATCGGGGTCGAGATCGGCGTAGCTGCGGCCGCGCTCGAGTTCCTGGTTCTGCGGGTCGCGGAGGTGGTTGATGAGCACCTTCTCGGCGAAGGTGAGGGGACGCCCGAGGCGCTCACGGCCGAGCGAGACGCGCTCGGCGAGGCGGCCGTAGACGGCGTTGATCAGTTCGATCGGAGTGTTGGCAGCAACAGCCATGGGGGAGCCTTTCTCAATGGTCGGCGACCATGCGTCCGCGCGACTGCTCCGATCATAGACAACGGGCCTCCGAGCCCCATCAGACGCCGATCGGGTGTGTTCCGTCGGTCGATCAGGCGTTGTTCAGGCGTTGTTCAGGCGTTGTTCAGACCGGACCGACCGGTGTCGACCGTGGTGGTGGTGCTCATCCGATCGAGGAGATCCTGCAGGAAGTGCGGATTGCGCAGGATGAACACGAGATACACCACCGACACCACGATGCCGATGATGCCGAGCACGATGCCGGCCACGGCCATGCCGTCGCCGCGGCGCCAGCCGTTGGAGGCGGCGATGGTGCGGCGGGCCCGCACCCCGAAGATCACGGCGAGCGGGGCGAGGATGAATCCGAGATAGCCCGAGCAGGTCAGCGAGGTGATGCCGAGCACGAGCGACGCCACCGCCGCGCCGGAGTTCCGTGGCAGCTGGATCTGCGGAGGGGGCGACGCCGGCCATGCGGCGTTCTGCGCCGCGAGGGGAGGTGGCGGGGCTGTTGTTGCACCGGGCCATGCCGGGTCGGGCGGGGCAGGGACCGGGCTCGGCGGCGGAGGGGGCGGTGCCGGAGCGGACGACCGAGCTGCCGGAGGCGCCGGCGGAGTCGGTGCGGCTGCCGGCGGTTCGTTCGGCTGGGGGAGGGGGTTGCCCCACGGATCGGTCATGGTGCCGAGAGGCTATCGGCGGCGCAGCAGTGCGAGCAGTCCGGTGCCGACCAGCAGCAGCACCGCCATGGCGAGGAGATCGGCTGCACCCGGAGCGATCGGTCGGCTGGCCATGAGGGCGAGGCCGGCGAGACCGGCGAGCAGCAGGTTGCGGACGATGTCGACCCGCGACAGCGGTGTGCTCACCGTCGCACCGAAGCAGGCGCAGGGAGCGGTGACCCCCGCCCGGATCCGACCGACGAGGAACGTGGTGAAGAAAGCGAGTGTGACCAGAGCGAAGATCGCACCGACGGCGGGAACGATGAGCAGCAGGACGACGAGCGCGAGTTCGGCGAGCGGCACGAGACGGGTGAACACCCCCGGACGGGGCAGCCCGAGCGCCGTGAACTGCTGCAGCGTGGCGGGGAGATCACGCAGCTTGGCGATCGACGCCGTGGCGAAGAGCGCGGCCAGGACCGCTGCGGCGCTGTATCCGATGCCGGCGGCGCTCATCAGGAGGGACCGACGGGGTGGATCAGACCGATGGCCATGAGCGACGCCCGCCACTGCGTCGTGGCTCGGTGCGGGCCCATGCACGTCGCCAGGATGCGGCCGGCGGACCCTGCAGTGATGGTGTCGTGCCGGCGGCGGCGCGCTGTCGGGCCTGCCACCAGTCGGTGCTGTGCTCGTCGGCGACCATGGCGACGGCGAGCTCGATCCGTGCCGCGAACGACCGGTTGTCGTCGGTGGGCAGGGCCGTGATCGGTGAGCCGAACACGACAGTGGCCTCCGCCCGCCGGGGGAGCTTCGAACCCTTCGGCCAGACCGCATCGGTGCCGATCAGGAACACCGGGACGATGGGCACACCGGATCGGATGGCCAGGAACGCCGCGCCGGCGGTGAACTCCTGCGCCCAACCGTCGGGGGAGCGGGCACCCTCCGGGAAGATCAGCATCGACCAGCCCTCGCCGAGAAGTTCGAGCGAGGTGTCGATGGCGGTGCGTGACACCTTCCGACGCTCCACCGGGATGGCACCGATGACGAGGGCGGAGAACGGCGAGGTGAGGCGGTTGGTGAACCAGTAATCAGCGGCGGCGCCGATGAAGAGTCGGTCGCGCCAGGGTTCGGGCACGGCGGTCATCATGAGCGGCGTATCGGCGTGGCTGCGATGGTTGGCGGCGAAGATGACCGGGCCGTCGACATCGGCGAGTCGCTCCGCTCCGATGATCCTCGGGCTGGCCAGTGCGTCGACGATGGGCTTCATCACGAGCGTCCGGACCAGCAGACGGGCGAACCGGGCGGGATAGGTGCGGGCCCATTCGGTGTCGTAGTTGGCGCCGACGGCGCTGGGCCGCGGCTCGATCTGCACACCCGCCGGCACGGTGGGTTCGGAGAGGACCGAACGGGCGATCCGACCGACCGACGCGCTGGAACGGCCGACGGTGTTGGCGACCATCCGGTTGATGGGGAGTCGCTTCATGACCGAGGTGGTCTGCGACCGGTTGATGGGCATGCGGGCCATGGTCACGTCGCTCAGTGCACGTCGGCCATGAGGATGGGCGGATTGTGGATGTGGGTGATGGTGGCGTCGCGACCCACGACATCGCTGGCCATCTCGAGGGCGTCCTGCAGGGTGCTGGCCGGTTTGAACCCGAGTCGACGGACCGCACGGACATCGCCACCCACGATGATCACCTGACCGAGATGCTGCAGGGCGTGCGAGCACCAATACCACATGTAGAACGGGTGCACGCCGTGATAGGCGTGGCTGGTGCGATAGAGATGGCGGTACCACTCGTCCTCGGCGAAGGACTTCTCGAACTCGGCTTCGATGCGGATCGGGTCGGTGGTCTGCGACAGCACCTGTTCGAAGAAGTCGATGTAGCTGGGATGGTGCACCGGGTGGAACTCCCATGGGGTGGGATGGCTCATGATGAGCACACCGCCCTCACGCACAGGTGGCTTCCCGCGGTACAGGTTGAAGAAGTACCCGAGTCCGAGACAGGCCACGAGGATCGGGTTGAGGATCGAGTTGACGTTGTAGGGACTGATGTACGGCAGGCCCATCGTCATGATGTCGGTCTGACCCTCGACGTCCACGAGGTGCTGCTTGTAGACGTTGGCGGTGGTGAGTTCATGCACCGCCTCGACCTCGCCGGCCTGCACGGAGGTCATGGCGTGCGGTGCCTGCCAGTTCTGGAAGATCTGACGTCGGGTGCGCTGGGGCATGAGGTCGAGAGCGGTCTTCATGCCGGCCATCGAGATGCGATCGGTGAGGCTCCATTCCCATTCGCGCTTCTGCAGCACGCTCATGGGGCCCTCGGTGCCGAACACGTTGTTGTTCATGGTGGTCTCGATCTGGAAGACCTTGACCCCGGCGTTCTTGAGCACCTCGCCCATGCGCCAGTTGGCCGAGTGCAGTTCCGACGCGTGGCGGTCCATGAACGACTTCGAATGACGCATGGTGCGCACGTTGTGGTGATGGCGCAGCGAGCGGTAGCTGGCGAGGCCGGTGGCGGTGGACTTCCAGCCGCCGTCCATGGAGACGAGGTTGATGTTGACGTACACGATGAGGTCGCTCTCGGCGGCCCGCTTGTTGATCTCGACCTCCTCGCCCTTCTCGGTGGTGCCGATGAAGAGGAGGTTGTCGGGATCCTCGGCGTCGTGGTTGAGCAGCAGCCCATGGGGGGCGAAGGAGTCGTAGACGCGATCGCCCACGGCATGACGCAGCTCGGCCTCGGTCATGCGCCGATGCAGTGCGAGTGCGGCGATGAGCATGACGTCATCGACGCCGGCGGCCGCAGCGAGTTCGAGCACGGCTTCGATGACGCGCTGACGGATGTCGGGGCGCTTCATCGGGGGCAGCGGCAACGAGATGTCGTCGAACGCGATGGTGAGCTTCATGCCCGGCTTCAGCAGCGCCGTGAGCGGCTCGCTGTCGCCGATGGGGTTCACCAGCGCATGGCGGATGGCGGCGTCGGGGTTCTTGAGCGGCTCGATGGGCTCGGCCGGGTAGATGACGCGGCTGCGGCCGGCGGGCAGCCGCTCGAGACGGAAGCCCTCGCCATGATGGAAGAGGATCGGGGGGGTCGAGCGATCGACGTCGAGTACGAACCCTGGTCTAGGCACGGTCACGTTCCTTTTCGTTGCGGAGATCGAAGGCGATGCGAACAGCGCCGCGGGCGCCGGCGGTGGCGGCATGGGTGATGGCGGTCTCGTACTGCGACAGGGGATAGGTGGCGCTCACGAGACGGCCGAGGTCGGCGGCGGCCACGAGTTCGATCGCCAGGTCGAAGGTGCGACGGCGCTCGCCGGAGGGGAGGGTCTCGGTGCCGTAGGCGTAGGCGCCGGCGAGGAGGATCTCGCGCTGCCACAGTCCGGTGAGATCGACCGACACCTGCCCGGGCATGCCGACCATGGTGATGCGACCACGGGGGCGCACCACCCCGAGGGCCTCGGTGAGGCTCGCTTCGCTGCCGACGCAGTCGATGACATGGTCGGCACCACCCGTGAGGCGGATGATGTCGCCGTCGCCGAGGGCGAGTGAGCCGCTGGCGCGGCGCACGGCACGGGTGAGCTCATGGGGCAGCACCACCGCATCAGCGCCGAGCGCCAGGGCGAGCCGCTGCTGGGTGGGGTGTTTGGCCACCGCCATGATCGTGCAGGGGCGGCCGAAGCGACGCAGCGCGGCGATGGTGAGCAGACCGAGCGCACCGGAACCGAGGACCACGACGAGATCGCCCTCTGCCACATCGGCGGCGAGTGCACCATGCACTGCGCATGCAGTGGGCTCGACCATCACGGCCGCCTCATCGGTCCAGCTCTCGGGCACGGCGTGCAGCTGGCTGACATGGGCGACCATCCGGGTGGACCAGCCGCCACCGGTGTCGCAGCAGAATCCGCTCTGCAGACCGGGTTCGATGGCGCCGAAGGCGATGCGTTCGCAGTTGCCGAGATCGCCACGGGCACAGGCCGGGCACACCGGATCGATGCCACGGGTGACGCATCCGAGCACCGGCTCGATGACGACCCGACCGGCGGGGATGTCGCCCGCGGACTCGCGCAGATCGGCCACGACCTCATGGCCCGGCACGAACGGGAACGACACGATCGGCTCGAAATAGCGCGAGCTGCGGGCCTCGATGGTGGCGAGATCGGAACCACAGATGCCAGCGAGGCGGGGGAGCACCTCGACCCAGCCCTCGCCGGGGAGATGGGGAGCATCGATGTCGCGAAGACGGAGCGGGCCGATCTTGGCCCCGCCGCCCGGGGCGAGACGACTGGCGAGGTTGGCCGCCGCGAAGCGCGGGACGTTGCGTTCGAACCGGAGCGCCCTCATGCCCGACCTCCGGGCACGAGCGGGTTGGCGAGGCCACCGGTGCGACCGCGGCGCGGGCCGATCGGGATGAGCGTGCGCGGCGCGCCGGGCGCCTTGGCCCACTGCTCGACGAGCCAGCCGCGCTTGCGGGCCAGTGTGGCGAGGCGGGTCTCGGGATTGACGGCGACCGGGAACCCGACGGCCTCGAGCATCGGGAGATCCGAGGTGGAGTCCGCATAGGCCACGCCCTCGCGCACGTCGAGACCATGCGCATCGGCGTAGTCGAACAGGGCCTGGGCCCGGCTCTCACCGGTGGGGGGCACGCTGCGGAGCTCGCCGTTGTACACGCCGCGTTCCACGGCCATCTCGGCGGCGATGATGTCGTCGAACAGCGGCTCGAGCGGCTTGACCACGAAGCTGAGGGCGCCGGTGATGAGCACGGTGCGATGGCCGGCCGCCCGATGGGCCCGCACCCGACGGATGGCCGCCGGGAACGACTTGGCGATGATGAGACGACTGAACATCTCGGCGGCGTCCTCGTCGATCTGCTGGACGGGAGCGCCGTCGTAGCGTCGGTAGAACATGCGCAGGAAATCACTGCGGTCCCTGCGATCGAGCGACAGCAGCGAGGGGCCCTCGGCGATGAGCGAGGTGGCGAATCGGATGCGGTCGGCGCGGGGGAGACGACGGGTGGCGAGGAACGCGTAGCTCGTGACCACGTTGGAGGCGATGAGCGTGTTCTCGAGATCGAAGGCGGCGAACTGCCGCTCGGGGGCGAGCACCTGGGTGCGGAGGCGCTGTTCGCGGGTGGGACCGACCTTGCCGCCCGGCGTGGTGCGCACGCGGGCCTGCTTCACCACCGAGGGCAGATGGATCTCGCGGACGAAGGAGTCCCATTCGATGACCCGGGGGTCGAAGCAGAAGTCCCGCTGATCGTCGGGGGTCTGTGCCTCCCACAGGGCGATGAGACGGTCGAGTCCGTAGATCGCCTCGCATTCGGCATAGGCCCCGTAGATCTCGACGTAGCCGAGTGCCCGTTCGGCCTCCTCGCGCTTCTCCTCGAGGGAGGTGCCGAACTCGGCCTGCCTGCCCCGCAGGGGGAGTGCGCCCAGCACGGACTCCGCCCGGCTCAGCGACTTCGTGGCCCGGCGCAGCTGATCCTTGACATCACCCCGGCCACCGAACGACCACTTCGGCACCATGATCGGCTGACCCTTGGTGTCGTACAGCGGGTGCTCGCCGAACCAGTCGCTCACCAGATCGACGAGACGGCGGTAGTGGAGGGGGTTGCGCGACCCCGATGCCACCTGCACGACCTCGGGCTCGGGCTCGGGGCCCTTGGCGGCCACGGCGATGATGGCGGCCGACACGAGATCGACGGGGATGACGTCGACGATGCCCTCGGGCACGCCGGGGAACTGTTTGAGCAGGCCGCGGGCGTAGCTGATGATGATGGGCTCGGCCATGCGGAAGCCTCGGATCCAGCCCGGCACCGGTTCGGCGAGCGCGGATTCGATGATGGAGGGACGCACGATGCTGACGGGCACATCGCCGCGGTTCTCGAGCAGCGCCCGTTCGCCGAGCGCCTTGGAGTAGGCGTAGGCATCGGGCCAGCCCAGTGATGCGGCGCGGGCCCGGCCGGTCTCGACCATGCGATCGGAGACCCACTTGATGCGCAGGCTCTCGGTCTTCTCGGCCAGCAGCGGGGTGCCGGCGGCGCCGAGCTCGCGGCGGGCATCGTCCCGGAACGCTTCGAGCTTCTCGGGGGTGCGGCTCTCGGCATCGGCGTCTCGACGGGCCCGACGGGCGCCCTCGACCTCGCCCCGCCAGTCGACGTCGACGAAGAACGGGCTCTCGTCGACCATGATCTCGGGGGCGGTGCCGCGACGGTTGCCGGCCACGTAACAGGTGGACACGGCGACGAGATGCGGCGTGACGCGGAGCTCGGTGCACAGCTGGGCGATGCGGGTGGGGCCCATGAGGTTGACCTCGACCGCGGAGTCGAGTGGTGAGTCGAAGCTCACGGTGGCCGCCGAATGGATGATGGTGTCGCAGGAGGCGAACAGCTCACGGCCGGCGGCATCGAGGCCCAGGCCGTCGCGGCCCACATCGCCGGCCACCGCGGTGATGCGGCGGGCGGCCATCTCGGCGAAGCCCTCCTTGCCGAGCTCGGCACGCAGTCGGTCGAAGGCGTCGTTCTTGAGGATCTCGCGGGCCAGTCGCTGCTCGACGGTGGAGCGGCGGCCGGCGCGCACGAGCAGCACGAGCTCGCAGTCCGGGACGCTGCGCAGCAGACGTTCGAGGAGGTTGGTGCCGAGGAAGCCGGTGGTGCCGGTGATGAACAGGCGTCGGCCGGCGAGGGAGTCAGCGATCACGGATGAATGTTTACCACTTGGTAAGTGAATCGTCTAGGATCGTCATGTGGCCGCCACCGTGACTGCTCCCGCCAAGCCGGACCGCATGCCCGGATCCCGGGCGGCACGCACCCGCGAGACCGAGCACCGCATCCTCACCGCCGCCCTCGAGTCATTCGGCACCGCCGGCTACGACGCGACGTCTCTCGACGCACTGGCCGCCGGCCTCGGCCTGTCGAAGCAGGCGATCCTCTATCACTGGCCCTCGAAGGCCGCCCTGCTCGATGCCGTCATCGATCACGCCTGTCTCGATCTCGTGGTGGAGTTCGACGGTGTGCTGCGCGATGCCGGCGAGGGATGGGATCGCATCGAGGCGATCGTGCGTTCGGTGTTCCGTGTGGCCATCCGCCGACCCGAGCTGCTCGGCTTCGTGCGCGAGGTCAGTCGGCTGGGTGGCGATGCGGCGGCGCGCATCTCCGCCGATCTGGAACCGTTCGTGGCTCGTGCCCGCGGCTTCCTGCAGCGCGAGATGGATGCCGGTCGGTTCCGCCGCTGTGATCCCGGGCTGTTGTTCGTGAGCGCCTACTCGACGGTGCTCGGTGCCGCCACCGAGGTCGAGGTGCTGCGGGCTGTGGGCTTCGAACCCACCGCCCGCTCCACGGTGGTGCGTCGCCGCGAGCTGCTGTCGTTCCTGCGCGCCGCCATCGTGGCGCCGTAGCGCCGACTGCGGAGTCGCTACCCCCGACCCGCGCGTTCGAGGGCCAGCGTGATGAGTTCGTCGATGAGCGCCCGGTAGGTGAGGCCGGTGGCCTGCCACATCTGCGGGTACATCGAGATCGGCGTGAAGCCGGGCATGGTGTTGATCTCGTTGAGCAGCAGGCCGCGGCCGTCCTCCTCGAGGAGGAAGTCCACCCGGGCCAGGCCCTCGGCCCGGTAGGCCCGGAACACCTCCACCGCGAGCGCACGGACGGCCGCGGTGATCTCGTCGGGCAGCGGCGCCGGGATGTGCAGCTGGGCCACGCCGTCGGTGTACTTGTCGGCGTAGTCGTAGAACTCGGCGCCGGGCACGATCTCGCCGGGCACCGAGGCACGAGCGGCGGTGGTGTGCCCGAGCACGGCCACCTCGATCTCCCGGGCGACCACGCCCTCCTCGACCACGATCCATTCGTCGAACTCGAGGGCGGTGGCGATCGCGGTGCGCAGGCCATCGGCGTCGGAGGCTCGTGACACGCCGATCGAGGATCCCATGTTGGCGGGCTTCACGAACATGGGGAACCCGAAGCGCTCGGTGAGCTCTGCGACCACGGTGTCGAGTCGGGAACCGGCCAGATCGGAGCGATGCAGGCCGGCCCAGTCGGTCTGGGGGAAGCCCATGGCGTCGGCGAGATGCTTGGCCGCCACCTTGTCCATGGACATGGCCGAGCCGAGCACGCCGGAACCCACGTAGGTGACCCCGAGCACCTCGAACAGGCCCTGGATGGTGCCGTCCTCGCCGTTGGGGCCGTGCAGCAGTGGCAGCACGACGAGCTCGGGCTGCGTGAGCACCGCGCCCGGGTCGACCACCGGGCCCTCCACCAGCAGTGCCTCGGGCAGCGCATCGGGACCGGCGGCGAGCGCCTCGAGGGCGGCCTCGGCCCGGTGCCAGGAGCCGTCATGATCGATGCCGATGGCGTCGATGTCGTAGCGATCGGGGTCGATGGCGGCGAGCACATGCCGGGCGGTGACCCGGGAGACATCGTGTTCGGCCGATCGACCGCCGAACAGCACGAGCAGGGGGATCCGAGTCACGGCGCCGACCGTAGTCCCCGATACGGTTGACGAGGTGAGGTTCCGAGCCGCCGAGATCGCCGATGCCGTGGGCGGAACACTGGTCGGCGACGACATCGAGGTGGATGGGGCATCCATCGATTCCCGTGCGCTGCGGGCCGGGCAGCTCTTCGTGCCGGTGCGGGGCGAACGCGACGGCCATGACTTCATCGACGCCGCCCGAGCATCGGGTGCGGCCGCCACGTTCAGTGCCGGCGGGCCCGTCGAGGGCATGTCGTCGATCCTCGTCGAGGATCCGGAGGCGGCGCTGCGGGCACTCGGCGGCGCTGCTCGTCGTCGTCTCGGGGATCGCGTCGTCGGCATCACCGGTTCAGTGGGCAAGACCTCCACGAAGGACCTCGTCACATCGGTGCTGGCCCGCTCGATGGTGGTCTCCGCCAGCGAGAAGAGCTTCAACAACGAACTCGGTGTTCCGCTCACGCTCGTGAACGCCCGTGCCGATTCGTCCGTCACCGTCGTCGAGATGGGCTCCCGTGGGCGCGGACACATCGATGATCTCTGCGCCATCGTCACCCCCACCATCGGTGTGGTCACCGCGGTCGAACTGGTGCACTCCGAGACGATGGGTGGACTCGACGAGATCGCCATCGCCAAGGGGGAGCTCGTGGAGGCGTTGCCGGCATCGGGGACCGCCGTGCTCAACGCGGATGATCCGCGGGTGTGGGCGATGCGTGCGCGCACCTCGGCGGAGGTCGTCGGCTTCGGATTCCTCATCGGTGAGGTTCGGGCCACCGCACTCACCCTCGACGAGCAGCTCCGTCCCCGGTTCCGACTCGAGTCCGACTGGGGTGGCGCCGACATCGTGCTCGCCGTTCGGGGACGACATCAGGTGAACAACGCGCTGGCGGCGGCGTCGGTGGCGCTGCGCTGCGGGCTCACGCTCGACGAGGTCGTCGCCGGACTCGCCGAGGCGCAGCTCTCCCCGTGGCGCATGGAGCTGGGCATCACCGCCACCGGTGCCCGGGTGCTCAACGACGCCTACAACGCCGGACCGGCCTCGATGGAGGCCGCGCTGCGGGCGCTCGCGCAGCTGCCCGCCGCCCATCACACCGCCGTGCTCGGTGTGATGGCGGAACTCGGCCCGGAGAGCGATGCGGCCCATGCCCGGATCGGGGAGGTCGCGGCCGAGCTCGGCATCGGAGTCATCTCCTTCGGCGCTGCCGACTACGGGCGCTCGGCAGTATCCATCGGCCATGCCGCCGATGTGGCCGAGGCGGTCGCACTGCTCGGCGAGCTCACCGGTGATGACGCGGTGCTGGTGAAGGGGAGTCGGGTCGCCGGCCTCGAACGGGTGGCCGCTGCGCTGCTCGACTGATCAGGCCGGGTCGCCGCCCTCGATCATCGGTTCGCGCTGGGCCCGCCACTCATCGAGCAGAGATCGACGTTCGGCGGGCGGACGCAGATCGGCGAACCACGCGAGGAACAGGGCGAACGCCGCACCGAAGTAGATCACCGTGTTGATGGAGGTCAGGGAGATGACCCAGCCGGCGATGAGCCCGCTCACCGGTACCGTCCCACCGAAGCACATCATCCAGATCGCACTGACCCGCCCCCGGATCGCATGCGTGAGACGCGACTGGAACACCGTGGACAACGAGGTGACGGCCGCGAAGTAGCAGAAGCCCAGCATGAAGGCCACGGGGAACGCAGGGAGCCCGGTGCTCAGCGAGACGAAGGTGGCCAGACAGAGGCTGAAGCCGACGAGGGCGAACCGCACCACGACGGCCAGGTTGCGACCGGACAGGAAGGTGCCGATGGACAGCGCCCCGACCACCGCTCCGAATCCGAAGGTGGCGTAGAGGAACCCGTACTCGGTGCTCTTGGCGGCGATATGGAGATCGCGCTCCGCGATGGCGGGGAACACCACCACGAACGGCATGCAGAACAGGGAGAACATGAACACGGTGCCGACAGCCCGGCGCACCACCGGCTCATGACGCACGAAGCGGAATCCCTCGGCGATCTTCCGGAACGGACCCACATCGCCGGTCTTGGGGAACACGGGGACCCTGACGAACGTGATGCCGATCATGATGAACAGATAGGTGGCGGCGTTGAGCACGAACACCCAGGACGCACCGATCGCCACGTACAGCATGGCGCCGATCGCCGGCCCCACCACCCGGGAGACGTTCATGCTCACCGAGTTCAGCGAGATGGCGCCGGCCAGATCCTTCGGGGGGACGAGCGAGGGGGTGACCGACAGGAACACCGGACCCGACAGCGCAGCGCCGATGCCGACCGAGGCCACGGCGGCCAGCAGCACCGGCTCCGAGAAGTTCTCGGTGCGGGTGATCCATGCGATGGCCAGGGAGCCGAGGAGCTGCTCGAACGACAACCAGAAGATCAGCTTCTTGCGGCTGAACATGTCGGCGATCACGCCGCCGAGCGTGGCGAAGACGAGTTGGGGAACCAGATTGGCGAACCCGATGAGGCTCACGAGCCACACGCTGCGGGTGACCGAGTAGACGTAGGCGGCGAGGATGACGTTCTGCATCCAGGTCCCGACGCTCGAACCGAGCGAGCTGAGCCACATGGTGCGGAAGTTGCTGTTGCGCAGTGCGGCCCGCACGGCGCTCACCTCGACGGTGCGATCGGCGTCGACGACCGCCTCCTCGGCCTCCTCGAGGACGAACTCCTCGGGCTCGACCTCGGACCCGGGGACCGGATCAGCAGGGGAGTCGTCGGAGGGTGTCATGGCACCGACGAGGGTACGGCGGGGACCGGCTTGCGGACGAACCGGTCTCAGCGGGTGACGACGTGTGCGGTGGCCTCGGCGTGCACGGGCACCGGGTCGGAGGCTCCGGGCAGGGCCCTGGCGAAGATGTGCTCCACCCGACCCCGGAGCGACACCGTGACGGATCGGTCGGGGTGGATCACGATCACCGGGGTCTCGGTGAGGTGGTTGAGGATCCCCTTGGCGAACAGCACGCCGTAGACGGCGCTGCGCACCCGCTCGGGGTCGAGGCGGTATCCCTCGCCGGCCCGGAACGCGGATTCATCGAGTCCGACGGTGACGGCATCGTTGGCGGCGTCGGTGGCTGAGCTGAGCAGGGACCGTTGTCCGACGCGGATCGCGGTGAGATCGACGGCGATGGCACCCAGCACCAGCAGGATCATGAAGGCGGCGGGCAGCAGCATCAGGACGCTGCCCCGGTCGGTGGTGCAACGACGCCGCTGGTCGGGCGGGGTCAGCATGCGGCCTCACCGTCGACACCATCCCGATAGGGATCGATGACCTCGGTCTGACGGGAGACCACATCGAAGGCGTGGCCGTACCCACCGATGAAGGGGAGCACGAGCAGGGGGACCTCATGGTGGACGGTGACCATGGCGAGCGAACAGCGCTGCCAGCCGCGTGCACCGACCGTGTCGATGTCGACCCTGGTGGAGAACGGCGATCTGCCGTACCCCACGATCGCTGCGGCGGCGGCCTGCACCGCACGATCACGGGCCTCGGCCGCCGAGTGGGACTCGACGTAGGCCCGCACGCCCTCACGAGCAGCGGTGGTGGTGGCCAGCTGCGCGTCGACCACACCCCAGGCGTTGGCCACCAGCAGCATCCCGATGATGAACATGAGGATGCCGAACGGCAGCGCCTCGACGCCGGCGACCTGCCCGCGATCGCCGCGCATCCGTCGTCGGCTCACGACCGATCCGGCACGGGCCTGAGGAGCCGTGCCCCGGCGGGTGGTGCGGTTCATCGGGGCCTCTCCACCCGCACCCGCACGGTTCGGGCGATGGGTTCGGTGCCGGTCCCCCGCAGCGCGTCCCAGAGGAATCCCGGCGGGCGGGCGTGCACCGTGAGCGAGATGGTGTCGGGGGACGACCCCGACCAGTCGAGGCTGATCTGCTCCCCGAACCGACCGAGATGCGAGCGGACCGTGCGCTCCGCCTGCTGGCGGGCGAGGACGACGGACCTGAGATCGTCGTGCTCGATCCGTGCGCCGGCGACCTGCCGGGCCCCCTCGTAGGCGGCATCGGTGACCGCCGAGCGGGCGAAGAGTGCGATCAGCGACTGCACCGCGAACAGCAGCAGGGCGAGCAGGACGAGGAGCCCGGCGATCGATCCGATGAGCCCCCCGCCCCGATCGTCCATCTACTTGCCGATCTGGGTGATCTTGGTGTTCGTGGTCGTCTGGGTGGTCTTCCACATCTGGTTGAACCCCACCCACATGGCGGCGCCGAGGAACGCCATGATCAGGATGGCGATCGCCGCCGAGATGACGCCCTCGCCACGGTCGCCGTTGGCCCGGGACCGCATGCAGTTGCGGATGAAGCTCTGAAGTGTCCGATTGGTGATGCGCATCACTGCTCCTTGGTGGTTGATGGTTGGTGCTGGTCGGTCGGTGCTGTGTCGGTCGCTGTGGTGTCGTGGCGTCCGGATGGGCCGGGTACGCGGGAAGCGGGTCAGGAGGTGGTGAACAGCCGCATGGCCTCGAGGAAGGGCACAGCCAGGAACAGGACCCCGGGCACGAGGGTGGCCACCGTCACGGGGATCCAGACCTGCTGGGCCCGACGTTCGAGTTGTTCGATGAGTTCGCGGTGGACCTCTGCCCGGGTGGCCCGTGCCTCTGCGGTGATGAGTGCCCCGAGATCGGTGGCCTCGCGGTTGAGCGCCAGGACCGACAGCAGGCGGTCGAGTGCGGGGACACCGGCGAGATCGGCCCATTCGCGCAGGGCCGCGGTCTCCTCGACGCCCTGCTGGAGCCGGCCCACCACGATGCCGAGATCGAGGGAGATCGCGGCGTCGCTGCGCATCGAGATGCGGGTCAGGGCCTGGCCGAGGGAATGGCCGGCCGACAGCAGCATGCCGAGCTGTTCGCTCACCACGGGGAGCTCGAGGAACAACCGGCGTCGCCACTGCTCGGAGCGGTGGGCGAGACGCTGCTCGATGATGAGGAAGCACAGGAGTGCGGCGCCGGCACCCATGACGGCGGCGACGGTGGCGCCGACTCCGGCCGCCAGCGCCACCAGGATGACCGACGACCCCGTGGCGAGGGACCGGGAGAGCTGGCGGATCCGGAATCCGGTCGGTGTCTCAGTGGCATGGATCCGGCTGAGGCGGATGGCGAGTGGTTCGCGCGCGCCCAGCAAGGATGCGAGACGATCGCCGAGACGTGTCGCCGCTGGAGCGAGATCGGGTGCGAGGTCGAGGAGGGACGATGTGCCGGTGCTGACCCGGCGCGGGACCGGCGCCGTGAGATGCGGGCGGAGTCGGTCGGTGAGCGAGGGGCGACGGAACCATCGGAGCTCGCCGAGCAGCAGGGTCGTGCCGGTCCAGGTCAGCAGCATCACGGGGACGAGCAGGCGGATCATGTGCGGAACACCCGTTCCTCGACGGGGAGCCGCAGCATCCGACCGGCCCAGACCCAGCAGGCGGCCGTGACGACGATTGCGCACAGCACCGCCACCTGGCCGACCGGGCTGCGATAGGCGGACCGGCCGGAGCCGATGGCCAGCCCTGCGGCCGCCATGCCCAGCGGGACGAGCAGGACGAACCGGCGGGCGAAACGCACGCCGGCCTGCCGGGCACGGGCCTCGCGTCGATGCCGGGCGTCGATACGGCGGTCCTCGGCCAGTGCGATGAGACGATGATCGAGATCGGCACCTCCGAGCTCTGCGGCGATGAGGAGGGTCTCGCACACGGTGTCGCAGGTGGGGTCGGCGAGGGCGGTTCGCAGCACATGCAGCATGCGCTCGAGATCGGTGTTGAGCATCCACTCCCGTGATGCCTCGGCGAAGGCGGGGCGCAGCTCGATCGGTGCGGTGGCGCCGACCTCCAGCAGAGCCTGGGGGATGGAGCGACCGGCCGCAGCGGTGAGCACCCGCAGTTCATCGATCATCCGGGGCCAGGCGTCCCGGGCGACCTCGAGACGCTGATATCGGCGCTGATGGGCGGCGGTGATCGGGAACGATGCGGCGAACATCCCTCCGGCGACCGCCGGGAGCGGGGCACCGAAGATGGTCAGACAGACAGCCACGCCGAGGAGGAACGCCCCCATGACGCTGACCAGCAACTGGTGGATCCTGCGCTGCTCGAGCAGCGCGACGAGGCGTGCGGGTGCAGGCGTGCGCCACGGGAGACCCGGTGTCGATGCACCACCATCGCCCGAGCGGGGGATGACGAGCACCCCGACGCCGGCGGCGGCGAGGACGGCGGCCAGCAGCGGGATCATCGGCCGACCTGCTCTCGGAGGAGCCCCGGCAGATCGAGCCCGCGGGATGCGGCACGGGCGGTGAGTCGGGCCGGGAGGGATCCCGTCCAGCGCAGTGTGCCGTCGAGGTCGGTGCGGAACAGTTCGGTGACGGTGAAGGTGCCGTGTTCGGGGCCGGCGCTGAGGTCCTCGACGGCGAGGATCTCCCGCACCCGTGGTCCGCTGGCGGAGCGTTCGCTGAACACCACCACATCGATGCACTCGGCCACGAGGGAGGTGAGCGCCGCGTGGGGGAGGTTGCGGGCGGAGTCGGAGAGCTCGGCGAGGAACCGCAGTCGTGAGAGCGCGCCCCTGGCATCGGAGGAGTGCACGGTGGTGAAGCCGGTGACCCCGGAGGAGAGGGTGAGCAGCAGCGGGAGCGCTTCCCGGTCTCGGACCTCTCCCACCACGGCGACATCGGGAGCCATGCGCAGGAACCCGCTGACGAGTCGTCGGAGGTCGATGCCGGGTCGATCGGACCGGGCCGCCCGGGTCTGCATGCTGGCGACGTTGGCCAGCGGGGCGTCGATCTCGAAGACCTCCTCGGCGGTGACGACCCGGAGCGAGGGATCGAGCTCACCGAGGCAGCAGGACAGCAGGGTGGTCTTTCCCGAACCGGGGGCACCGGCGAACACGACCGATGCGCCGCTGCGGACGGCCATGGCCAGACACCGCGCTGCACCGTCGGGCAGCGTGCCCGAGGTGACCAGCTGGTCGAGGCGGGTGAAGGGCACACCGGTGAACCGGCGGATGTTGACCATGCAGTGTCCGCCGCGGGCGATGTCGCCGTGCACGATGTGCAGACGGGAACCGTCGTCGAGCTGGGCGTCCTGCAGTCCCTCGGTGGGGTCGAGTCGACGATGACTCCCCGATGCGTCGTCGAGGAGTTTCGTGAGTGTGCGCAGCACATGGTCGTCGTCGTGGAAGGTCTCGTGGTGGTAGCCGCTCGTCCCGTCGTGACGCTTCACGAAGATGTCGGTCGGGCTGTTGATCTCGATCTCCCAGACCTGCGGATCCCCGAGCAGTTCGGTGAGCGGCCCGTACTCGGCGAGATTGCGCCAGGCCCGATGGGCGAGGGTGTCCGGGTCGGCGATGGCCGCCGGACGCAGGCCCCCGGCCGCCTCCGCCTGCCAGGTGCCGATCGCATCGTCGATGAGGGTCCGGAGTGCATCGCGGCCGCGATCGGTGGACATGTCGACGGCGATCGAGCGTGCGCCCTGCTGGACGGTGCGCTCGATCTCGATGAGCGGCTTCGAGGTGGTCATGATGCGATCCCGAGTGATCCGGGGACGATCGGCTCGGCGTCCTGCGGGGACCGTGGCCCGGCGGGACGGGGAACGGGGTCGGAGGTGGCGGGGGTGGACCACCCCGACCCGAGAACCGGTTCGACGATCGATCGCATCGAGTCCACGAAGCTGCCGGGCAGGGGCAGTGCGTCGAGCATCAGCGCGTCGAGCCCCTTGGGCAGGTCGAGGAAGGAGGTCGGCGGTGGATCCAGCGATGGTCGGAGTTCGAGCAGGAGGTGATCGAGGCTGCGACGGATCTCGGCGGGGGAGAGCGCGGTGCGAGCGGGGCGGAGCACCACCGTGCGGATGCACGAGGTCTCGACGCCGAGTTCGATCAGGTCGGCGAGGATGCGCACGATGCGACTGACCCCGACGAGATCGGGGCGACCGGTGACGACGACGACATCGGCGCCCATGGCGATCCTGCGGGAGAGGGAGTTCCGATCGGCGATGTCGAAGGATCCGGTCTCGGATTCGCCCTCGAGATCCGGATCGATGTCGGCGATGAGGAGTCCGCTGCAGTGTCGGAGTGATGCGATGGTCGCCGCCACGGCGTGATCCCCGAGCGAGGTCCAGTCCCGATGCCGACGGAGACCCGGGACGAGTGCGAACCCGTGGTCCGGACACGGGTGGAGGAACGGCCGGAGATCCTCGCCGGTCGGAGACGAGAGTCGATGGAGCTCGACCAGATGCTGCAGGGAGGGCACGAGGCCGGTGCTGCCCACCATGAGCGCGAGCGATGCGTCGAGGGAGGCATCGAGGAGCGTGACCCGGGATCCGATCGAACCGAAGGCCTGGGCCAGCGCGATGGCCACCGTGGAGGTGCCGGAGCCGCCGGCGCCCAGCACCGCCACGAGCGGAGCCCGGACCGGGGCAGGATCGATCTCCGTGCCGGGCCCGACGCCGCCGCCGACGGAACGACTGCGTCGGTCGGGATCGGCGGCGGCTGGTTCGAGTGTCCCGGGTCGATCACGGGTGTCGAGCGGTTCGGCCCACGCACGCAGCACATGGAGCAGCTCATCCGCTTCGAAGCCGGCGGCGATGCACGCGCTGGCGCCGAGTGACTCCCACTGGCGGCGGCTGATGCCCCGGGTGACGACGATGGGGGCGGAGCCGGCATCGTGCACGGCCATGAGCAGCTCACGATCGAGACCGAGCATGGACTCGTCGATCAGTGCGGCCGAGAACCGCTGCATCGAACCGACCCGTGCCCGCAGCTCCTCGATGGAGACGCAGCGGATGACGTCGATGCCGAGTGAACCGTCGTTCGACCAGCCGATGACGGTGGAGATCCATGCCGTGCGTGGTGGTGCCACCGCCACCACCGAGAAGGTCGACGCCCTCATGGCATCCCCCACTGGGCGGTGGTGCCGGCGCCGAAGGTGGGCGTGGCGCCGGGACTGGTGACGAGCGACCGCGTGGCCGGGCCTGGGACGGCACCGGTGGTCCTGACCAGGGTGAGCGCCGCCGACTGTGCGGCATGGGCCACGTCGAGCAGCTGATCGGTGTCGGTGAAGGTGGCGGTGATGACGAGCCGTCCGGCGCCGGTGACCGAGGTGGCGTCGGTGGTGGTGATCCCTGCGAGTCGGACGGATCGGGCGAGCACGGCCGTCTCGGCGTCGAGTCCCGAGCCGAAGGTGGCGAGGACATCGACGGTGTCGCCCGGACGGAGATCGCCGTCGAGCGCATGCTCGCGGTCGATGGGGAACGAGAGCCCGACGCCGGACCCTCCGCCCCCGTCGGTGCGCACAGCGCTGTGCTGGATGATCTCTCCGGCGCCGACCGGGGCCACGGTGGTGGCGGCGAGCAGTTCGTCGAGGTCGGTGAAGCCGTTCGCCGCCAGATCGGCGGAGATGGGTCCGGAGCGGAGTTCGAGATCGGAGGGAGCGACTCTCGTGCCGGGTGCGATGGCCCGGCTGGCGACGATGACCGTGCGGCCCGGGACACCGCCACCCCCGGAGGCGGCGACGAACGCCAGGGCCGCTGCCATCGCGATGAGCAGCCCGCCGATCACCGCACGATGCCTCGGGATGACACCCGGGATCACGCGGGGGATCAGCCCCGGACTGCTGCGATGACTCGTCGCGGTGCTCGATCTGGGGAACGCCAGCTGCATCGTCGCTGCCTCCATCGGGTGAGTGGGGAGCGGAACATAGGGATGCTCTGCCGTCTCGGGAAGGGGTCATCGGGCCCATTCCCTCCGACCGGGTGATCCGTACCCTTGGGGCATGGATGATCGACGACCCGCATCCGCGCCCACTGCGCCCCCCACTGAATGGATGAGCAGCGGCGAGGCCGCCGACACGCTCGGTCTGCGCACCCGCACCCTCTACCGCCTCATCGACGAGGGCCAGCTGCCGGCCTATCGCTTCGGTCGCGTCATCCGTCTCAAGCGCCATGAGGTCGATGCATTCGTCGAGCGCTGTCGGATCGCGCCCGGATCACTCGAGCACCTCTACCCCGACGCCACCGGCGCTCAGGAGCGGATGGAACCGATCACCTCGTCCACGGCGTCGAGCGGCAGGTAGCGCAGGCCCCCGCTGGTCTCCATCACGGCGAGTTCCGGGGTCAGCGAGCGGAGACTGCCCGAGGTCGTCAGCACACCGCATCGCAGGCTGAGCCGTCCGGCGGGATCGGTCAGCGATTCGATGACACGGTCGGTGCCGTCACCGACGACAGCACCGAACTGACCGGATGCGTTCCCGTGGGACCGATCCCCGAACGGAAGCCCCACCTCCTCGCAGTCGACGGCGAGGATCGATCGGATGCGCAACCCCACCTGACGATCGTCGCGGGAGTTGAGGATGACCCAGCTGCGCTGCATGTCGAGAATGACGCCGACGTGCTGGCGATCGGCGCCGAGAGTGACGCGCACCGGATACCGGCGATCGGCGAGATCGGCGAGGACCCCTACGAAGGTGGCCTCGTCGGGGCCATGGGAACGCCATGATCCGAGGCGTCGCCGCCGCCGGGCGGCCTCGGAGATCCCAGCATCGCTCATCCAGTCCTGCAGTCCACGATCCTCGTCGTCGTGCATCACGCGCTCCTCGTGTCGGGTCACCGAGCCGATCGATCCTGCCAGCGGGTCCCTTCGGGGGTGAGGGCCGAATGGCCCGCCTCTAGGCTGTGAGCAAATGTCGAAATCCACCGTCATCGTGCATGTCCCCGGCAACCACCTCATGCCCGGTCTGCTGGGCCAGCGCGACGAACTGCTGCGTCTCGTCGAGGACGCCTTCCCCGAGGTCGTCGTGCATGTGCGCGGCAACGAGATCAGCGTGGCGGGAGCCCAGGCCGAGCAGGTCGGGCGCCTCTTCGAGGAGCTGGTCGTGCTGCTCCAGCAGGGTCAGGTGCTCGAGCCGGTGGCCGTGCGCCGGAGCATCGACATGGTGCGCGCTGACGAGCGACCCTCCGAGGTGCTCACCACCGATGTGCTGCGCAGCTCGCGCGGGCGCATGGTCCGGCCCAAGACCAGCGGACAGAAGCGCTACATCGACGCCATCCGCCGCAACATCGTCACCTTCGGGGTCGGCCCCGCCGGCACCGGCAAGAGCTGGCTGGCGGTGGCGATGGCGGTGCAGGCCCTGCAGAACAAGGAGGTGGATCGCATCATCCTCACCCGCCCGGCGGTGGAGGCCGGCGAGCGCCTCGGGTTCCTGCCCGGCGATCTGATGGCCAAGGTCGACCCCTACCTGCGTCCGCTCTACGACGCCCTCCACGACATGCTCGAGGCCGAGGGTGCCCAGCGGATGCTCGAGCGGGGCACTGTCGAGGTGGCCCCGCTGGCGTTCATGCGCGGCCGCACGCTCAACAACTCGTTCATCATCCTCGACGAGGCGCAGAACACCACGCCCGAGCAGATGAAGATGTTCCTCACCCGCATCGGCTTCGGTTCCAAGGTCGTCGTCACCGGCGACACCACCCAGGTCGATCTCCAGGGCGGTCGCAGCGGGTTGCTCGGTCTCGAACCGGTGCTCAGCCACATCGATGGACTGGCCTGGGTCAAGCTGACCGCTGCGGACGTCGTGCGGCATCGCATCGTGCAGGACATCGTGTCGGCCTATGAAGCGGCGGTGGATCACCAGTGACCGAGCCGCCGCGTTCGCATCGGGCCCGCCGGCGGGGCCCGGCCGATGGTGAGGTCACGGTCTTCGTGTCCGACGAGCAGCGACATGTCACGATCGACCTCGATCGCTGGCAGCGCCTGGCCCTCGCCGTGCTCGCCGACGAGGGCGTGGAGGGGGAGTGCGAACTCTCCGTCATGTTCGTCGATGAGGCCACGATCACGGACCTGAACACGCGGTTCATGGGGTCCGACGGACCCACCGATGTGCTCTCGTTCCCCATCGACGGCGACGGTGACCCTCCCGGTCGCTGGCCCGACGCTGGAGGACCGGGACCCGATCGCGATGACGACATCGAGGATGAACTGCCGCTGCTGCTCGGCGACGTCGTGATCTGCCCGATGGTCGCCGATCGCAACGCTCCGACCCACGCCGGTTCGTTCGATGACGAGGTGGCGCTGCTCGTGGTGCACGGCATCCTGCATCTGCTCGGCATGGACCACGCCGATGACATCGGGCGCGAGGCGATGCAGGGCCGCGAGAGTGTGCTGCTGGCGGCCCATCATGGTCCGCTCGCCGCCGACCCATGGGCGGCGCTGCGTCTCGAACGTTCCGATGAGGACTGACTGACATGAGTTCCATCTCCTCGTTCTTCGGAAGTTCGGAGTTCGTGGTCACGGTGGTCGTGGCATCGCTGATCGCGGTGTCGGCGTATCTGTCCATCGCCGAGACCGCGCTCCTGCGCATCACCCGCTCGCGGGCGCAGTCCATGATCGACGACGGTCGCTGGGGCACCCGGCACCTCCTGCAGCTCACCTCGCATCCGGATCGCTTCATGAACCCGCTGAAGCTGATCGTGCTGTCGCTGCTGCTCACCGAGGCCGCCATCGTCGGCGCCGTGTTCGAACATCACCGCGGGCTGCAGGGCCTGGCCGTGTCGGGCGTCGTCAACGTGCTCGTCGTGTACGTGCTCGCCGACGCCGCCCCCCGCCTGTGGGCGCTCGAGCATCTGGAGCGGGCGGCGCAGCTCACCGCCTCACCGGTGTTCCTGCTGGTGCGGTTCTGGCCCGTCCGGCTGCTCTCGGGTGCATCGATCGGCATCGCCAACCTGCTGCTCCCGGGGCGGGCGTCGAAGGAGAGCCAGTACGTCTCCGAGGACGAGATCCTGGCGCTCGCCGATGCGGCGGTCGAGGAGGATGTCATCCAGGCCGAGGAACGGGTGCTCATCGAGCAGATCATCGAGTTCGGCGACACGATCTGCCGCGAGGTCATGGCTCCGCGTCCCGACATGGTCACCGTGGACGACGACGTCACGGTGTCCGATGCGCTCGAGGTGGCACTCGCCGCCGGGCGCAGTCGGGTGCCGGTCTGCGGTGAGGGCATCGACGACATCGTCGGCGTCGCCTACGCCAAGGACCTCATGCGAGCGGATCGGAGCGGGCGCGGCGCCGAGGTGATCACCCGGGCCATGCGACGTGCGCATTTCGTGCCCGAGACCAAGCGGATCGCCGAACTGCTGCCCGAGATGCAGGCCCGCAAGTTCCACCTCGCCGTGGTCGTCGACGAGTACGGCGGCACCGCCGGCCTCGTCACGCTCGAGGATGTGCTCGAGGAGCTCGTGGGTGAGATCGTCGACGAGTTCGATCGGGAGGACCCGATGGTGGTGCGCCTGCCCGGTGGGGCGCTGCGGGTCAACGCCCGACTGCCGCTCGACGAGGTGGTGGAACTGCTCGGGACCGACCTCCCCGAGGGCGACTGGGACACGATCGGGGGGCTCATGTTCCATCTGCTCGGTCGGGTCCCCGTGTCCGGTGAGAGCGCCGACTGTGACGGACACCGCCTGCGCGCCGAGAATGTCGTCGGTCGTCGGATCGGCGCCGTGCACATCGAACCGATCGATGGACCGCAAGAGGTACAGGAGAGCTCGACATGAGATCCGGATTCGTCTCGATCGTGGGACGACCGAACGTGGGCAAGTCGACGCTGCTCAACCGCATCCTCGGCACGAAGGTGGCCATCACCTCCGACAAGCCGCAGACCACCCGCTCCCAGATCCGCGGGGTGCTGAACCGACCCGATGTGCAGGTCGTGTTCGTCGACACCCCGGGCATCCATCGGCCGCGCACATTGCTCGGAGAGCGGCTCAACGCCACTGCCACCGATGCCGCCACCGGTGTGGATGTCGTGTGCATGGTGGTCGATGCCACCGGACCCATCGGCCCCGGCGATCGATTCGTCGCCGAGCAGATGCCTGCCGATGCCATCGTCATCGTGAACAAGACCGACATCGCCTCGGCCGAACAGGTCATCGCCCAGCTCGCCCGGGCCGCCGATCAGCTCGATCGATCGGCCTACTTCCCGGTGTCGGCCAGGACCGGTGAGGGCATCGAGGCGCTCGTCGACGAGATCATCTCCCGCCTCCCCGAAGGCCCGGCCTGGTACCCCGACGACACGGTCACCGATGTGCCCGAGGCGTTCTGGGTCGCCGAGCTGGTCCGCGAGCAGTTGCTGGCCGTCACCCGCGATGAACTCCCGCATTCGATCGCCACCCGGGTCGTGGAATGGGAATGGCCGAGGATCCGTGTCGAGATCCTCGTGGAACGTGATTCCCAGAAGGGCATCGTCATCGGTCGCAAGGGGTCGGTGCTCAAGCAGGTGGGGATCAACGTCCGCGAGCAGCTGCCGCCGGGAGCCTTCGTCGAACTGTTCGTGAAGGTCGACAAGGACTGGCAGCGTCAGGCCAGCGCGCTCGACCGACTGGGGTTCTGAGACCGGGCGGGCGCAGGCCTCAGCGTGAGGCCGGGCCCGGGGTTGGATTCGTGGACAGCAGCAGTGGCTTCCGCGGCGCTTGCGTGAAGTCGAACGACTCGGCGAGGTCGCCCAGAATGGGAAGGCTCTCGCGGACGGTGGGGCGCGAGTCAGGTCGGCCATCGGTGCGCGGGTCGATCCGCTGCCCATCGAGGAACACGTCCTCGATGAACTTGAGGTAGGCGTCGTGACTGAGGATCTGGTGGTCCACGTAGCCCTTCTTGGCGTACGGGGAGATCACGAGTCCGGGCACCCGCAGGCCGTACCCGTTCTGATCCACCACCGGTGGGACGACGTGGTCGTAGAAGCCGCCCCAGTCATCCCAGCTGATGAAGATCGCCGTGGTCGCCCAGTTCGGGCCCGACATGATCGCGTTGACGATCGCCGTGACATAGGACTGTCCGCCGGTGATGGACGCAGGGGCGTGTTCCGAATGGGCGTCATCGGGCACCACCCATGACACCGCAGGCAGCGTGCCGTTCCTGGCCGCGTTCATGAGATTCACATGCGGCTGGATGTTCCCGAGCTGCTTGTTGTCACGGACGGTCCAGAAGAGCGGAAGGGGATTCCAGATCCCGGGCGTGTCGGACTTCTGGCGATGGGGCAGGCAGTCGGCGGCATCGTCGCGGCAGTCGGGTTCGTTGCCCTCGGCGACGTAGTAGCCCCAGGAGATGTTCTTCTTGAACAGCAGATGCGTGAGATCGGTCCAGGCCGCGTTCGGATCGGGGATCGCCGGGTTCGACCCGCTGATCCACTGCTCGAGGAGATCGTTGGTCGAGAGGTTCGTGGCCGGGCCCAGTTCGGAGACGCAGCTCATCGGATCACGCAGGATCGGGCACTTCGCCGACCAGCCCGACACCATCGCCAGATGCTGCGGCAGGCTCCACGACGATGTGGGCTCGAACATGTTGTCCTGCAGCACGAAGTTCTCGGCGTACTTCCAGTAGTTCGGGATGTCCCGGGCGTCGTGCCAGCCCATCACGTCGGTGGGCGAGAACTTGTCGCAGGCCGGGCGTCCCGCCTTTCCGCAGTTGACCAGCGCGGAATTGGCGAGCTTCACGAAGCCATCCATCAACCCGCCGTCGATGTCCGAGGCGGCACTGGCGGCGCTGTGCGGGCCTGCGGTCTCGAAGATCTTGCTGCTGTGGAACGGTTTCACGCAGATGCCGGTGCGATCGTCCGGGGCGCAGACCGTGGGGACGCCGTTCTCCATCGGGATGCCGTTGGCCCCGGGGAAGGTACCGAAGTAGCTGTCGAAGGATCGGTTCTCCTGCATGATGATCACGACATGCTCGATCTTCTTGATGCCGTCGTGGCTCGTGAGCATCGGGAGGGCGAACGCGGCCTTCGCCGCCGAGGGTGTCGAGGGTGGACCGGTGCCGATCGCGTTCGCGGCACGCACGGTGAACATGTAGGCGCGCCCGTTGGTGAGCCCGCGAACCGTGCATGAGAGCCCGACCGTGGTGGTGCACGACCTGGTGGGATCCTGCACGGCGGTGACCCGGTACTCGGTGATGGGTCGACCCCCGTCACCGGCGGGTGCCGCCCAGGCGACGACCACTGCGCCATCACCGGACGCTCCGACGACGTTGCGGGGCTGCTCGGGAACGGAGACCGTTGGTGTGACCGCTGGCGAGCGACCTGACGGCGTCGAGGTGCCGATCCTGTTCGAGGCGGTGACGACGAAGGTGTAGGGCCGATCGGTGAGCCCGGTGATGGTGCACGAGAGGGTCGTCGTGGTGGAGCAGGACTTCGCCGGATCCTCCACGGCCCACGTCCGATAGGACGTGACCGCCGACCCGCCCGTCCGGGTGGATCGGCTCCAGGTGACCGTGGCCGACGTGATGCCGGCCACCGCCCGGACCGTCGCGGGTGCGGTCGGTGCGGTCGGTGCGGTCGCGGCGGCGGAGGTGCCGGCGAGGATCGTGGTGAGCGCCACGACGACGGCAAGTGCTGTGCCACCTCCATCGATGAGTGCTCGACGTCGCCCGCCTGATCGCTTCAGCATCGGAGAATCATAGGAGTCCACGGAGAGTGCGATCAGCGCAGGGAGCGGAGGAACTCCTCGGCATCGGTGCGGATCTTCGTGCGCGGCATGGGGGGCAGCGCGGCGATGACATCCCATCGGTATCTGGCGTTCGTCGCCATGCGCGGATCGAACACCGCGATGACACCACGGTCGGTGGTCGTGCGGATGAGGCGCCCCGCACCCTGGGCCAGCAGGGTCGTGGCCCGGGGGAGGTCGACGAGTCGGAACGCATCGGCCCGGGCGCGGTCCCGTCGGGCCTGCAGCAACGGGTCGTCGGGGCGGGGGAACGGCAGCCGGTCGATCGTGACGAGGCTCAGCGTGGCACCGGGGACGTCCACCCCCTGCCAGAAGCCCATCGTGGCGAAGAGACAGGTCTCCGGCTCGGCGGTGAACCGTTCGATGAGCAGCGGCTTGGGCAGTTCGTCCTGGGCGAGGATCGGGACGTCGAGGCGGTCCCGCAGGGCCTCGACGGCTGCGCTCAGCGCCCGGTAGCTGGTGAACAGCGCCATGGTGCGACCACCGGCGGCCTCGATCAGTGCGGCCAGCTCGTCATGCATCGCCGGGTCGAAGGCCTCGCTGCGCGGGTCGGGCATATGGGCGGCGCAGTAGAGCATCGACTGGTTCGGATAATCGAACGGACTCTCGACGGTGATGCGCTCGAAGGCCCCCGGTTCGAGTCCGAGCTGGTCGGGGAGCGCGGCCGGGAGCGTGGCGCTGGTGAGCACGGCGGTGGCGGCCGGCCACATGACATCGGCGAGCAGACCCCCGACGTCGATGGGAGCGACGCGCAGCACCGGGTTCTCCTCGGTCCCCTCGATCCACGCCACCTCGCCGGAGCGCACCTCGGAGATCCGATCGATGTCTTCGATGAGCGAGGTCGTGGCCTTGATGGCGCGCAGCTTGCGGGCCCCCACATCGCCGGAGCTGTCGTCGGGGATGGCTCGCAGTGCGGCCATGGCCGGCTCGAGGCGCGCCCGGGCGAGCCCCAGCACCCGGGCGGCATCGCCATCGACCGCACCACGGAGGCGACGTCCGCGTTCGTCGGCGATGGAGGCGCGCCACTGCGATCCGAGATCGTCGATGCCGGCGACGATCGACGGATCGGCGAGGATCGCCCCGATCGTGCGAGCCAGGGCCGTGAATCGACCGCCGGTGAGATCGACCCCCGACGTGGCGGCGATGGTGTCCTCGAGCTGATGGGCCTCGTCGAACACGACCACCTCATGCTCGGGCAGCAGTGCACCGCCGGTGGCGAGATGCATCCCGTAGAGATGGGTGTTGACGATGATGACGTCGGCCTCCATGGCGGCCGCCCGGGCGCGTTCGGCGAAGCACTCGTCACCCTTCGGACAGCGGGTGGCGCCCGGGCATTCGCGTGGGCCCACGCTCACCGCCGCCCAGGCGCGGTGGGAGGGTTCGACCATGAGCTCGGCCCGATCGCCGGTCTCGCTGGTGACGGCCCATCGGGCGATGGCGGCGATCTCCTCGGCGGGGGGTCGGGGCCCGGTGTCGAGGTCGAGTCGGTCCTCGCCGTCGTCGAGCTCATGGATCCGTTGCATGCAGACGTAGTTCGAGCGCCCCTTGAGGACGGCGAACTCGACGGGCCGGTCGAGATGTTCGACGAGGTGCGGGAGGTCCTTGGTGGCCAGCTGGTCCTGGAGGGTCTTCGTGGCCGTGGCCACCACGGTGCGGCGGCCGGAGATGATCGCAGGGACGAGATAGGCGAAGGTCTTCCCGGTGCCGGTGCCCGCCTCCACCACGAGATGACGACCCTCGGAGATCGCCCTGGCCACGGCCTGCGCCATCTCGATCTGACCGGTGCGGGCCTCGCCGGTGGGGAGGGTGGCGGTGATGGCTCCGAGAGCGGCTGTGGTGTTCGCGACGAGCCGATCGGAGGATGCCATGGGAACAACGATGGTACCGGCGACATCTGATGGCAGCGGTAACCTCGCCCGGTGGACGTCCCCGGCATCGATCCGACCCGAATCCCCGTGCACATCGCCGCGGTCATGGATGGCAATGGTCGATGGGCCCAGCGTCGGGGCCTCAAGCGCACCGAGGGGCACGCCGCCGGCGAGGAGGCGCTGATGGATGCCATCGACGGCGCTCTCGACCTCGGCAGCTCCTGGCTCACCGTCTATGCGTTCTCCACCGAGAACTGGCGTCGCCCGGTCGATGAGGTCCGGTACCTCATGGGGTTCAACGAGTCGCTGCTGGTGCGCCGCCGCGACGAACTGAACGCCAAGGGTGTGCGGATCCGCTTCATCGGAAGGCGCGACTGGCGGGTCCCGAAGCGGCTGCTGCGTCGGATCGATGAGTCCATCGAACTCACGAAGAAGAACCGGACGCTCACCCTCACGATCGCGTTCAACTACGGCGGCAGGGCCGAGCTGGTCGACGCCGTGCGGCAGATCGTCCGCGAGGGCATCGCCGCCGACAGGATCGACGAGAAGACCATCGCCAAGCGCCTCTATGCCCCCGACATGCCCGATCCCGAGCTGCTCGTGCGCACCTCGGGGGAGTACCGGCTGTCGAACTACCTCATGTGGGAGGCGGCCTACAGCGAGCTCGTGTTCACCGATGTCCTGTGGCCCGATTTCCGTCGCGAGCACCTCTTCGACGCGGTGCGCGAGTACCAGGCCCGGGATCGCCGCTTCGGCGGACTCTCCGACGAATGATCCTGCGATGAGTCGGGGCACGATCCATCGCGATGAGGGGATCGTGCTGCGCACCTATCGCCTCGGCGAGGCCGATCGCATCATCGTGTTCCTCACCCGCCGGCGCGGCAAGGTGCGGGCGGTGGCCAAGGGTGTGCGCAAGACCCGCTCCAAGTTCGGATCCCGGCTCGAGCCGATGAGTCATGTCGCACTGCAGCTCTACGAGGGTCGTGAGCTCGATCTCGTCACCCAGGTCGACAGCATCGACCACTTCCGGGGTCTGCGTGATGATCTCGATCGCATCGCCAGAGCCTCGGCCATGCTCGAGACCGCGGATCAGCTGGCCCAGGAGGGGGCGGTGAACCCCCGGCTCTACGAGATGCTGCTCGGTGCGCTGCGCACGCTCGACGCCTCCCATTCGCCGCTCGTGGTCCCGGCGTTCTTCTGGAAGGTGCTCGCGCTCGAGGGCTATCGACCCGAGGTGGATCGGTGCGTGCTGTGCGGGGAGGGCGGTCCCGCCGATGCCACGGTGGCGCTGGTGGCCTTCGATCTCGACAGCGGTGGGTTGCTGTGTCACGAATGCCGACGGGGGACAGCGGTGTCACCCGACGCCGTGGCGCTGCTGCAGCAGATCCTCGGCGGACGTCTCAACGAGGCACTCGCCGCCGAGCCCTCCGCGGCATCGGCCGAGATCGACCATCTCGCCACCCGTGCCGTGGAGCACCATCTCGAGCGCCGTCTGCGATCGGTCACCGTGCTCGACCGCTGAGACGGCGGCGCGGAACGGGTCGGAAGGCCTTGTTCATCGAACAGGTGTTCGATAGAATGGCGGCATGGATCGCAGCCGATTCACCGCCGATGACGCCAGCTGCATGGCCCGTGACGAGCGGGTTCCGTGTGATGAGTGGGTTCCGTGTGATGAGTACCTGGCTGGTGATGATACGACCAGCGGAGGCTCTGTGCGGGGTGCACCGGTCTCACAGTTCGCTCCGGTCTCACAGTTCGCTCCGGTCTCGCAGTTCGCTCCGGTCTCGCAGTTCGCTCCGGTCTCGCAGTTCTCGCAGCTGGCTGCGGCGATCGCCGGGCTGGTGATCCCCATCGATGGCGCCTGTCTGGTCGAGATTCGGTCCCTGCTCGACGCACTCGGCGCCCGTGTGGCCGGGGCGGAGGCCGCCTTCGCCGCTGCTGGGTTCCCCGAGCTCGATGGCACCGGTTCGATGGCGGCATGGCTGCGGCACCACGCCGGTCTCACCGATCCCGAGTCGCGACGGGCCGGTCTGCGCGCCGAGCGACTCTCGGTCTGGTCCGGTGTCGCACGGGCATGGGAGCGCGGTGCGCTCACCGGCGCACAGGT
Source organism: Microthrixaceae bacterium (assembly GCA_947446975.1). Classification (GTDB taxonomy): domain Bacteria; phylum Actinomycetota; class Acidimicrobiia; order Acidimicrobiales; family Acidimicrobilacustridaceae; genus Acidimicrobilacustris. The sequence continues at coordinate 13,481 of CANFHM010000004.1, read as the reverse complement.
CGACCTCGCTGTGTCCCTGGTGCCCGCACATCATGTCGACCGCTTCGCCCGCACCGATGCCGACACCGCCCGGACGCTGCGTGGTCTCACTCCCGCCCAGACCCGCATCGTGCTTCGGCGGTGGGTGCAGTGCGCCGATGCTGCTGCCGATGCCGAGGCGGCGGCGCGAGCCCTCGAGTCAGGTGCGCTCGAGTGCGAGGCTGCTGCGCCGGAGCGGTCGTTGTTCTGCTCACGCACCCTCGATGATGTGGCGATCCTCGACGGTCGGCTGCATCCCGATGGGGCCGCCGTGGTCGAGGCGGCGCTGCGGGTGGCCGAGCGTCCCGACGAACCCGATGAATCCCGCACGCAGGCAGCTCGCCGAGCCGATGCGCTCATCGCCATCTGCGGCTTCTACCTCGACAACCACGTCGGCACCGACGAACTCGGGCGGCAGCGCCCGCATCTCACCGTCGTCGTCGACCTCCCGTCGATGTTCAGCTCCACTCTCCGGTCCGCCGGGGTGCGAACCCTCGCCGATCTCGACGAGTTCCTCCACTCCCATCGGGTGGCACCCGGCGATCGCCTCCTGTTCGCTGACGCTCTCGCCGGAACAACGCTCGGTGGCACGACGTTCGCCCGATCAACGGTCTCCGCGGCATCGCACGCTGGATCACTGCCTGGTGGCACGAGGCTCGGTGCCACACCGATCGCCGGGTCATCGCCCGCCGGCACCCAGATACCGGGATCCCATCCCCCGGGAGCCCGGCACTCGGGTGGCTCGCCCCCGGCCGAACCCGGCTCGGGTGAGGTCGGCCCGGGTGTGGTCGGGCCGGGTGTGGTCGACTCGGGAGTGGTCGGCCCGAGCCGGCAGCTGGCCCGGGCGCCCTCGATCCATGGGGCCCGCACCCTCGACGGTCGCCCCATCAGCGCACTGGCGGTCTCGGTGCTCACCTGCGACAGCGTCCTCGAACGGCTGCTCACCGCTGATCAGCGCATCATCGACCACGGCCGGGCCGTCCGCGAGTTCTCGCCGTCCCAACGCAGGGCGGTGTTCGCCCGGGATCAGGGCTGTCGGTTCCCGGGCTGCGCGCTCGGTCCGCGTCATTGCCAGGTGCACCATCTCGAACCCTGGCAGACGGGTGGCCGGACCGATCTCGCGAATGCTGTCGCGCTGTGCTCGTTCCATCACCAGGTCGTGCACCGTCCCCGCTGGCGGGCCCGGTTCGGCTCCCGCGGCGAGTTCATCGTCCGACGCGCCGACGGCTCGATCCTCTGCGAGCCGCTGCACACCGATGATCCTGCGACGCAGCTGCCACTCGTGGCGTCGCTCGGCAGCACGGCTGCCGGCTCCGCTGTCGAATCTGCGGGCGCTGGTGTTGCAGTCGGCACCGGACACGACGCATCCACTGAGGAGGAGGACGTCGACGAGCTGGTCCGGCTCGCCCGATGGCGGGCGCGTCGGCTCGTGATCGCGGCGTGATCCCGATGGATGCACGGCTGGTACCGTCTGCGCCGTTGCGCTGAGGCGCCATTGCGACGTTCCTGAGGGGGAGACATGACTGAGTCGAGGGCACTGCCGCTCGAAGGGATCCGAGTGATCGATCTCACCGTCGAGAACGGTGAGCTGGCCCCACGGCTGCTGGCCGACCTCGGGGCCGAGGTCATCAAGGTCGAGCCCCCGCAGGGATCCCCGGCCCGGTCTGTCGCGCCGATCCGCGGCGGGGTGTCGCTGTCCTGGGCGGTCAACAACGCCGGGAAGCGCAGTGTGGTGCTCGATCTCGACCAGCAGTCCGAGGTCGAACGACTCCACGAGCTGCTGCGCCACGCCGATCTCATCGTGTGTCCGTCGGCCGAGGTGGCGCCGGGAGTCACCGTGCACGACCTCGCAGCGGCCCACCCGCATCTGATCGTTGCCGCGCTCACGCCCTACGGACTCACCGGGCCGTGGTCGGACTGGCAGCTCACCGATCAGGTGCTCTCCGCCACCGGCGGCATGACCTTCAAGGCCGGCACCCTCGATCGGGAACCCATCCCCGCCCCCGGGCAGTTCTCGAACGACGTCGCCGCATCGAGCGCGGCGTGGGCCATGTTGTGTGCCATCTGGCAGCGGCTCCATACCGGTGCGGGCCAGCTCCTCGACATCTCGATCAATGAGTGTCTCGCCCAGACCGCCGATTGGTCGCTCCCCAACTACACCGCCCGCGTCGCGGCTGGCTCCACGTTCCCAGAGCTGCGCATGGGCTCTGGCCCCGTGTACCCGATCTTCAAGTGCCGCGACGGCTACGTGCGGCTCATCGTGCTGAGCCCGGCGCAGTGGCGCGAGATGCGGGCCTGGCTGGGAGAACCCGAGTACTTGCAGGATGAGGAGTACGACAGCTTCCCCGGTCGCTTCGCCATCGCCGAAGCCATCCTCAACCCGCTCTATGAGGAGCTGTTCGCCGATCTCTCCATCGAGGAGGTCTCCGCGTACGCGCAGGATCGCGGCATCGTGTGCACACCGGTGTACGACGCTCCCCGGGCCCTCTCCAACGAGCATTTCGATTCCCGCGGCACGTTCCAGTCCATGGAGCTCGCTCCCGGGGTCATCGCCCGCATGCCATCGGGTTACTTCGAACTCGACGGAGGTCGGGTGGGGCCGCGCACGCCCCCGCCGGCTGTCGGTGAGCACACCGAGGCTGTGTTCGCATCGCTCGGCGAGGCCCGCACCGGGGCTCCGGCGTCCGCTCCGGCGCTGCCGCTTGTCGGACTTCGGGTCATGGATTTCGGACAGGGCGCTGTGGGCGTCGAGGCCGGCAAGCTCTTCGCCGAGTACGGCGCCGAGGTCATCAAGATCGAGAGCCGCTCGCACTATGACTTCATCCGGGTCGTCACCGGCACCGAGATGGGGCCGTCGTTCGCGTCGTCGAGTCGATCCAAGAAAGCCATGGGCGTCAACGCCAAGTTCCCCGAGGGCCGACAGGTGCTGCTCGAACTCGTCAAGCAGTCCGACGTGGTCATCGAGAACACCACCACCGGGGCGATGGCCGCGCTGGGGATCGGCTACGAGGACCTCTCCGCCGCCAACCCGCGCATCGCCATGGTCGCCAGTCAGCTCATGGGCTCCCGCGGCGTCTGGGCCCACTGGCGGGGCTACGGCCCGAGCACCCAGGCGCCCGGTGGTCTCTCGTACCTCTGGAGCTATGAGGGCAGCACCGAACCTGCGGGCACCGCATCGATCTTCCCCGATCACTTCGTCGGTCGCCTCTCGGCCTGCGGGGCGCTCGCCACGCTCATCGGTCGGGAGCGGGGCATCCTCGAGGGTGGTCTGATCGAGCTCGCCCAGTGTGAGGCGGTGGTCGGTTCCATCGCGGATCTCCTCGCCGCCGAGTCCATCGAACCCGGATCAGTGCATCCCATGGGCATCCACACCGAGCGCGGCACCCCGGGTGGGAACTACCGCTGCGCCCCCGACCCCGACAGCGGCACCGGCGCCGAGGAATGGGTGGCGATCACCTGCCGTGACGACGCCGAATGGCGGGCCCTGGCCGAACTCATCGGCCGCCCCGAGCTCGGTTCCGACCCGCGCTTCGCCTCCCTCGAGACCCGACGCGCCAACGTGGCCGAACTCGATGAGCTCATCAGCGCATGGACCATCGAGAACGATCGCTTCGCCGTGGCCGATCGGTGCCAGGCCGCCGGCATCCCCGCCGGACCCATGGTCACCTCGCTCGACATGATGAACCATCCGCATTTCGTCGAGCGCGGGTTCCCGGTGCACATCGAGCAGCCCGGTGTGGTCGGTCCGGTCATCTTCGAGGGACCGGCGTTCCATGCCACCGCCATGGCCGACCCCATCGAGACGCCGGCGCCGAAGCTCGGCGAGCACACCGTGGCCATCGCCACCGAGGTGCTCGGGATGGATCCGGCCGAGGTCGAGGCACTCATCGCCCGGGGCGTGCTGGAGATCACCCCACCCGACGCCTGAACCGGGCGGGCCATCGCAGCAGCGGTGGTCGAGTCCGGTTCGGCCGGGGGGACGGTCCGGTCACTGGTCCCTGAGCACGACCCACAGCTGACGGTCCACGTCGAACACCAGCCAGCGCGAGCCGGCGTCATCCCACAGCACATGCGCGCCCCGTGATGGATCCCACAGCGGGCCGGGCGTTCGGGGTGGGAGCTGCGCGGCCATCGTGGGAGGTCGCGGCGGCAACGACTCGTCGGCGCTGAGCGGTCGACCCGGTTGTTGCTGGTTCGATGGCGTCGGCGGAATCGGCGAAGGTGGCGCCCCGGAGTGCTCGGTGTTTCGGCGCGCCTCGACGACGATGCTCCCTGCGGCGAGATCGCCCACCCGTTGTCGGGTCGGGGTGGCGGCGATGGTGACGATCCCGACGATCGGCACGCAGCACGGGAGATAGTCCACGGCACCGGCGAGGCTGCGCAGCGCGGCGCGCCCCACTCCGAGTGGTCGATGGTCCTCGGCGACCACCTCGAACATGAACAGCATCGATCCCACCGTGCGTCCGGTGAGGCCGCGCTGCACGATGAACACCCCCACGAGATAGGACGCGCACAGGGCGATCAGCACGACGAGGGGCCAGCCGTCGGCGTATTCGCCGTTGAGTCGGAGGCAGGTGGCATTGCCGCTGCACGGGCTGATCCCGAGCACCTCGTACACCCGGGGTGTGGGTCCGGCGATCAGCGACCAGCCACCCCAGGCGAACACGAGGAGCAGGCCGATGTCGATCGCCGCGCCGCAGAATCGGCGCAGTGTGAGTCGTGTCGAAGGGGTTATGACGTCATTGTGACAGAGCCACCCCCACTAGGCTCACCGCCCATGTCTGATGTTTCGGTCCCCAACGATGTCACGCTCATGGAGAAGGTGGTCAACCTCTCGAAGCGTCGCGGCTTCGTGTTCCCGTCGGCCGAGATCTACGGCGGCTTCCGCTCCACCTATGACTACGGACCCATCGGTGTGCAGCTGCTGCGCAACGTCAAGGACGCCTGGTGGCGATCGATGGTGCAGATGCGCGACGACGTCGTCGGTCTCGACGCCGCCATTCTCTCGCCGCCGGCCATCTGGGAGGCCTCAGGGCATCTCAAGAACTTCACCGACCCACTCGTCGACTGTCGTCAGTGCCGCGAGCGGTTCCGTGAGGATCAGCTCGAGGATCTCACCACCTGTCCCGGATGCGGCGGGAAGAACACCTTCACCGAGGCCCGCAACTTCAACCTGATGTTCAAGACCCACGCCGGTCCCGTCGAGTCCGACGCAGCAGTGGCGTATCTGCGACCCGAGACCGCCCAGGGCATGTTCGTGAACTTCGGCAATGTGCTGCAGGCCAGCCGCAAGAAGCCGCCGTTCGGCATCGCCCAGATCGGCAAGTCCTTCCGCAACGAGATCACGCCCGGCAACTTCGTGTTCCGCACCCGTGAGTTCGAGCAGATGGAGCTCGAGTTCTTCGTGCCGCCCGAGGAGGCGCAGCAGTGGTACGAGTACTGGTGCGCCACCCGCTACCAGTGGTACGTGGATCTGGGCATCCCCGAGTCGAAGCTGCGCATGCGCCCCCACGACGCCGATGAGCTGAGCCATTACTCATCGGGCACCTCGGATGTGGAGTTCCTGTTCCCGTGGGGATGGGGCGAGCTCGAGGGCATCGCCAACCGTGGCGATTACGACCTCACCCAGCACGCCACGCACTCGGGCGAGAAGCTCGACTACTTCGATCAGGCCACCAACACCCGCTATGTGCCCCATGTGATCGAACCGGCCGCTGGTGCCACCCGCACCATGATGGCGTTCCTGCTCGCCGCCTACGACGAGGAGGAGGTGCGCGGTGAGACCCGCACGGTCCTGCGCCTGCACCCGCGACTGGCTCCGTACAAGGTGGCTGTGCTGCCGCTGTCGAAGAAGGACGATCTCATGCCGATGGCCCGTGAGGTCCTCGGGCTGCTGCAGCCGCATGTGATGTGCGATTTCGACGAGACCCAGGCCATCGGTCGCCGGTACCGCCGTCAGGACGAACTCGGCACGCCGTTCTGCGTCACGATCGACTTCGATTCGCTCGAGGACCAGTCGGTCACGATCCGCGAGCGCGATTCCATGGAACAGGTGCGCGTGCCGGTCGTGGATCTCCTCGCCCATCTGCTCCCACGCCTCGCCTGATCCCCGCCGGTCGCGGCAGCTGTCGCGGCACCGGCCGCGGCACCGGTCGCGACCCTGTCTGATCCCTCCGGCGACCGTCTAGCCTTCCGGTCCGGAGGAGGGGTCCGTGGGCATTCTCGACGACGACATCGTCGCAGTACGCGAGAGCACGGACATCGTCGCGGTCATCTCCGAACATGTCGGTCTGAAGCGCACCGGTCGCCGATGGGTCGGGCTGTGTCCGTTCCACAACGAGAAGTCCGGGTCGTTCTCCGTGAACGCCGAGCAGAAGCTGTACTACTGCTTCGGCTGCGGTGCGAAGGGCGATGCCATCAGCTTCGTCCGTGAGGTCGAGCACCTCGACTTCGTGGCCGCCGTCGAGAAGCTCGCCGTGAAGGCGGGCATCACCCTTCGCTACAGCGATGAGGGGCAGAGCGAGGGGCGCAAGCGACGAACCCGACTGCTCGCGGCGGTCGAGAAGGCCGTCGACTGGTACCACCAGCGACTCCTCTCGTCCCCCGATGCCGCCGCTGCGCGTGCGTATCTGCGAGGTCGTGGTCTCACCGGCGACGATGTGCGCGCCTACCGGATCGGATGGGCGCCGGAGGGATGGGACGAACTGGCCCGGGCGCTGCGCCTGCCCGATCAGGACTTCGTCGATGCCGGACTCGGGTTCATCAACAGTCGGGGTCGACCCACCGATGCGTTCCGTGGACGGGTGCTCTTCCCCATCTTCGATGTGAAGGGTGACCCCGTCGGTTTCGGTGGGCGCATCATGCCCGGGGCCGAGGGGGCGAAGTACAAGAACTCGGTCGACAGTCCGATCTACAACAAGTCGAGCCTGCTCTACGGCCTGAACTTCGCCAAGGCCGACATCGTGCGCGCCGATGAGGCCATCGTGTGCGAGGGCTACACCGATGTGATCGGATTCGCCAAGGCCGGGGTGCCGCGAGCGGTGGCCACCTGCGGCACGGCGCTCACCGAGGAACATTTCAAACTGCTGCGCAGCTTCGCCCGCCGGCTCGTGCTGGCATTCGACGCCGATGCTGCGGGGCAGAACGCCGCCGAGCGCGTCTACGCATGGGAGAAGAAGTACGACCTCGACGTCGCCGTCGCCTCCTTCCCCGGTGGTGTCGATCCGGCCGAACTCGCCCAGTCGGATCCCGGGGCGCTCGCCGTCGCCATCGCCGAGGCCAGACCCTTCCTCAAGTTCCGGCTCGACCGCGTGCTCGACGGCGCCAGTCTCGACACGCCCGAGCATCGGGTGCGGGCCGCCGAATCGGCCATGGCCGTCGTGCAGGAGCACCCGGGGGAGATGGTCCGCGACCAGTACCTGCTCGAGGTCGCCGCTCGATGCCGGATCGATCCGCAGCAGTTGCGCGGTCGTCGGTTCGAGGCGCCGGTGGTGCCCGGCGCCCGGCGGGAGTCGGCGCCGAAGCGCACGGGTTCCGATGACGAACCGCCGCCCTACGGCGAACCGGCCCCGGCGCGCCGGACGCGCCGGCTGCCTCGGGACTCCTCGGCCACCGAGGCGCTGCGACTGTTGATCTGGAACCACGACGACATCGCCCCGTGGTTGGCCGAGGTCCTGTTCCCCGACCCGGTCACCAGCACCGCTTATCGGTCTGTGATGGCCACCGCCACGCTCGCCGATGCCATCGCCATGGCCGGCGCCGAGGAGCCCGTCGCCGGCGAACTGCTGCAGCGGCTCGCCGTTGAGGAACCCACCGCGGACCCCGCCGATGTGCTGGCCCGGCTCGTGGATGAGGCCGCCGGCACCGCCATGGCTGCGCTGCGGGCGGAGGCCCAGGTGGCCGAGGATCCCCTCGCCATCGGCGAGACCATCGGCTGGCTCAACCTGCGCATCATGGAACTGCGGGAACCGCTCACCCGACAGCTGGCGCTGGACGAGCTCCTCGACTGGCTGATCGACGACGAACCGAACCTCCCGCACGAGGAACCCCCTGTTCGTGAGAGTCTTGAGGGGTGACCGTGCAGTTCGATGATCTCGAGTTCCGACGCCTCGTGCACCGGGGGCAGGCCAGGGTCCCGGCGATGGTCACCCACGATGAGGCGGTCCCCGCCCTCGGGGAGCTCGAACCCGATCCCGAGGTCATCGCCGCCCTGCGCGACCGACTCGCCGAGCATGACATCGAGCTCGAATCAGAGGAGAGCGATGTCGCCGCCTTGCTCGATGATGCGACCGAGCTGTTGAAGCGCCGCCATCGTGATCGGCAGCAGGCGATGGCCAGGGAATCGGCCCGTGGTTCCTCCGCTTCGGCCGGAACCTCCGATCCGGTGCGGATGTACCTGCGAGAGATCGGACGGGTGCCGTTGCTCACGGGGCCTGAGGAGCGCGAGCTCTCGGTCCTCATCAAGGCCGGCATCGCCGCCGAGGAGGAACTCGCCCTGCTCGATGCCGATGCCGATGCTGATGCTGATGCCGAGACCGTCGGTGCGCGCGAGCTCGACACCGATCCGTCGATCGCAGCCCGACGCCGTGCGCTCACCCGGGTCGTGCGCAAGGGGGCTGCAGCGAAGGCCGAGCTCACCCAGGCGAACCTGCGGCTCGTGGTCTCCATCGCCAAGCGATACGCCAGCACGAACATGCCGCTGCTCGATCTGGTGCAGGAGGGCAACCTCGGGCTGATGCGGGCGGTCGAGAAGTTCGACGGGGAGAAGGGTTTCAAGTTCTCCACCTATGCCACCTGGTGGATCCGGCAGGCGATCACCCGGGCGATCGCCGATCAGTCGCGCACGATCCGCATCCCCGTGCACATGGTCGAGGCGATGAACCGGGTCCTGCGCACGAAGATCGAACTGGCCCAGCGGCTCGAACGCGAACCCACCGTCGAGGAGCTCGCCGCTGCCAGCGATCTCCCCGTCGAACGGGTGGAGGAACTGCTGCGCATCGCCGTCGATCCGCTCTCGCTCGACATGCCGATGAACGAGGAGAGTGACACCAGCCTCGGTGATCGGGTCCGCGATGAGAACGCGGCATCGCCGGCCGCCGTCGCCGAGATGGCAATGCTGCATGAGGCGGTCGAGGATGCGCTCTTCGATCTCGCCCCCCGGGAGCGGGAACTGCTGCGGATGCGTTTCGGCCTCGACGACGGGCAACCCCGCACCCTCGAGGAGGTGGCCCGATCCTTCAACGTGACGAGGGAGCGGGTGCGTCAGATCGAGACCAAGACGCTGCTCAAACTGGGCCACTCCGACCACAGCGCACGGCTCATCGACTACCTCGAGAGCTGAACGGCGACCATGGATCGATCACGCACCGGGACGCATCGGCGACCCCGTGCCGCATCGACGCTCCCGCGCACCGCGGTGCTGGCGGGACTCATCGCCCTGCTGGCCGCGGTGCTGATCGCGGTGCTGACCGCCATCCGACGCGTCGGTCCGGAACCCACCTTCGAACCGGGGCTGGAGTTCAATCCCGACTTCGACCTCACCGAGGCGGAGATCCTCGCCGACATCCGCGGCGAGTCCCCGCACGCCTGACCCACGGCGGCGCTGGTCGGCTTTTCGCCGTCCTCCCGGTCACTGCTATCGTCAGCGATTCATTCCGGGGTAGCTCAGCTGGCAGAGCGTCTGACTGTTAATCAGAATGTCGTGGGTTCGAGCCCCACCCCCGGAGCTCCATCAGTCCCCCCGGCGGCGCAGGGTCCGGGCCTTCCACACGGCCGGGCATCGGGCCATCGACACGGCCCGACACCGGGGCCTGCAACGGGGCGGTAGCTCAGCTGGTCAGAGCAGGGGACTCATAATCCCTGGGTCGTGGGTTCGAGCCCCACCCGCCCCACCGAGTGCATGACGGTCAGTGGCTTCGTCCGAGGTAGGGATTGTTCGGCAGCCGGCCCGACCGCAGGGCGTCGATGGCGGCGGTCGACTGGGGCTGTCGTGCCCCGGCCACCAGTGCGTCGTAGGTGGCTTCGGCGTTGTTGTGGAGGACGAGCTGCTCGTCCGCCGCCTCGGGGTCGACCCAGACGGCGGCGATCAGGACGTAGTCGTCGGCCGTGCCGGGGAGGCCGAACCGTTCGCTCGCGTAGCGGGTGACACCGAGCGCCACGCCGGCCTGGGCGGCGCCCCATGTGAGCTCACCATGGCGATCTGAGGCGATGGCCGCCTTGTTGATGAACACGGTGGCCGGGGTGACCGGCACATTCGGTTCCCAGACGACCAGGAACGGGAGGTGTCCGGTGGTGGGGGAGGCCAGGGCGGATGCGAACGCCGTGCCGGTGGGGCCGACCCGATGACCGAGCACGGTGTTGAGGTGGGCGGCCTCGGCGCCGCTGCCGGCGAATCCTTCACCGATCTCCATCGGGGTCCTCCTTGGTGGTCGCTGGTGTGGGGAGTCGTCCGTAGCGGGCGAGCTTGAGCGTGTCGGTGGAATCGGTCCCGGGTCGGGTGTCGTACGCGAGCAGTGCGACGTAGCGGGGCACCTCGCCCACGATGGGATCGACCCGATGCAGGCTCCACCGGCCGTTGAAGATCATGAGCGTGCCCGGGGTCATGGGCTCGATTCGCACGAGGTCGGGGTCGGTGCCGTCGAGCACGGAGTGGATGCCGGCGGTGTTGGGATCCTCCGCACTGCGGATGCGGGCCGCGTTCTCGAACTCGCCGCCGTCGACCGAGGACTGGATGGCGATGGAGACCACGAAGTCGGTCATGTCGAAATGCCAACCGAGTCGATCGCCGTCGCGCATGATGGCGAGGTTGAGGGCGCCGAACGGGTCGGCGTAGCGATGCAGTTCCTCGACGCCGAGGCAGGCGCCGATGAACTCGAGCAGGGTGTCGGACTCGTAGAGCGCCCGGAGGCTGCTGTCGGCCGGGAAGAGGTCGTAGCCGACCACCTCGACCGAGCTGTCGAGGGCGATGGCCCGGAGATCGTCGGCCGGCAGCGAGGGATCGGCGCCGGCGAGATGCACCGTGGCGCGGGTGGCGGAACGATGGGCGAGCGGTGCCAGTCGATCGCTCTCCAGCACGAGGGCCTCGACGGCCTCCGGACGCAGGAAGCCCGGCAGGATGCAGATGCCCTCGGCCCGGAACTGCTGGAGGCAGGCGGCGCGCAGCGCCGGATCGGCGAGATCGTGACGCCGGGTGTCGATCAGGTCGAGCGCTGGGTCCCCGGTGATCATCGGGTCATCGTACGCAGGCGCATGATGATCGAGCGATGACCGGCGAGGCTGGTCGTGCCGATCTGGGTCCAGCCGACCGACGCGTAGTGGTCGGCGGAGCGTTCGGTGGTGAGCAGCAGTTCGGGCAGCCCGAGCGCCGCTGCGGCGGCCACGGCATGGGCCAGCAGCGCAGAGCCATGGCCGCGCCCGCGGGCCGACGGGGTGACGAACAGGTTGACGAGCCAGACCCCCTCAGGCGCTGCGTCACCGTCGAGGGCGTCTCCGAGTTCGCCGTCGAGGGCCAGGCCGACCGAACCGATCACTGCAGCGTCGCTGTCATCGCCGCCACCGTCGCCGGCGTCGTCCTCGATCTGATCAGCCCCGGCGTCGAACAGCAGCCAGGTGCAGGGGGGTCGGCCCTGGTCGCCCGCGGCGATGAGTTCGGCGACCGCCGTGGCGTGATCCCAGTCCGGGTAGAGATGGGCCCATTCCTCGACCAGCCAGCCGGCGAGGATGGCGGCGGCTCCGGGGGCTTCGCCGGCGGGGATCAGTCGCCGAGCCATGCCCCGGCGCGATCGAGGAGATAGGTGCTCACGGTGTGGCAGGTGTCGAGGAGATCGCACAGCGGCTCCTGACCCGTGTACATCTGATCGAGCGGGATGTTGACCCGCGACACGATGGTGAGACTGCGCTCGGGGGCGTCGGTCACGGCGGCGAAGGAATCGATGGCCGAGACCTCGAGGGGCAGATTGATGCCGCCGAGCCCGGCGAGTTCGGTGGCCAGCACGAGGAGATCGGGCGGCGTGCGCAGCGGGGGCAGCGCCCAGTTGAAGATGAGCGGGAAGGCGAATCCGGTGACGGGGTCGGAGAGTTCATCGAGTTCGAGCATCTGGTCCTCGAAGGTGAGCAGCGTGCGCGGGTCGACCTCGAGGGCGAGGTGGAGATCGAGCGGGCCGCCGCAGGCGTCCTCGGGGTGCACGTCGATCTCCCATGCCTGCCGCAGCGAGTAGGTCTCGACGAAATGGCGTTCGTCGTGGACATGGAACGCGTGGTCGACGGCATGGTCCTTGAGGTCGGCGATGAATCCCGGAACATCGATGATTGCCATGGCGCAAGCCTGCCACGCCCATCGGACAGCGGCCGCTGCGGATCCAGTGGCGATAGCGTCGGGCCATGCGTGATGAGGTGCTTCTCGAGGTGCTCGACGAGGCCGCGGCCGCGATCCGGGCGGTGCTGGGCGATCTCGACAACTGGGGCCTCGCCGGCACCCGCGACGGGCAGTACCACAGCGATCTCGCCGCCGACGCTGCGGCGCTCGCGGTCTTCGAACGAGCGGGACTCGGCGTGCTGTCGGAGGAATCGGGTCGACATCGTCCGGATGCCGAGATCACCGTGGTGCTCGACCCGCTCGACGGGTCGACCAACGCCAGCCGGGGCATCCCGTGGTACGCCACCAGCCTCTGTGCGGTGGATGCCGATGGCGCCCGCGCTGCGCTCGTCATCAATCTCGCATCGGGCGATCGCTTCGAGGCGGTGCGAGGTGGGGGAGCGAGGGGCAACGGCCGTCCGCTCGCACCATCGGGCGCCACGGTGTTCGGGGAGTCGCTCGTGGCGCTGTCGGGCTTCCCCGCCCGCTGGTTGGGCTGGTACCAGTTCCGGTCCCTCGGTGCCTGCGCCCTCGACCTCTGCGCGGTGGCCGCCGGCGTGGTCGACGGGTACATCGACTGCTCGTGGAACGCGCACGGGTCCTGGGACTACCTCGGTGGTCTGCTCATGTGTCAGGAGGCGGGCGCAGTGATCGTCGACGCCCATGGCCGCAATCTCATCACCCTCGAGCACGCCGAACGTCGTACGCCGGTGGCCGGCGCCACCCGGGCGCTCGTCGACGAGATGCTCACCGCCCGCCTCGCTCCGTGAGGCCGTCGATGCACCGCCTGCGGGCGGCGTTCTACCGGGCGTGGGGACGACTGCCCCGCTCGCTGCGCCGTCGCATCGTCCGCCTGTTCTCGCCGTCGTTCACGGTCGGGGCCAACTGCGTGGTCATCGACGAGCACGGGAGGGTGGTGCTCGTCCGACACTCGTATCGCGCCGACTGGGGTCTGCCGGGAGGACTCATCGCACGCGGCGAGGAAGCAGCCGCAGCAGCGGCACGCGAGACCATGGAGGAGATCGGGCTCGCGGTCACCCTGCTCGGCCCACCCGAGGTGGTGATGGAGGCGCAGCTCCAGCAGATCGACTTCGTCTTCCGGGCGGCGCCG